>NZ_JBFTNO010000100.1:0-10680 GCF_056397525.1 Arthrobacter sp. 05L45_2
AGCCACAGCCCTGACCCTGCGCGTTCATGTGTCGAGAGCGTCACCGGGTCCAGGCCGAACATCAGGTTGGCCAGCATGCTTCCCGACAGGCCGCCGGCGAACTGGGCCGGGATCAGGGCCAGTGTGGTGCGAGTGTCCACCGCCCCCAAGGCCCGTTCGACCAGGGTGACCACGGGGTTGAAGGATGCCGAGACCGGTTGCAGCGCCAGGATCAAGGCCACCAGCGCCGCGCCTGTGGCGGTGCTGTTCTCGAGAAGCTGCAGCCCGACGTCGTTAGGGGACAGCCGCGAGGCCATGACACCGGACCCGACTACGGCCATCACCAGGAAAGTTGTCCCGGCGAACTCCGCCACGGCCCGCCGCAGGAGTATGCTCATCGGCTCAGTCCGCTGATCAGCTTGGAAAGGTTCGTCAGGGCATCGGTGCGCGCACGGTAATAGACCCACACGCCGCGCTTTTCCCTCTCCAGCAGCCCCGCTTCATGGAGGATCTTCAGGTGGTGGCTAATGGTCGGCTGTGAGAGCTCGAAGGCGTCATTCAGGTCGCACACACAGGCTTCACCGCCTTCATGGGAGGCCACCAGGGACATCAGCCGCAGCCGCACCGGATCACCCAGCGCTTTCAGTAGCGGCACGACTTCCCCGGCCTCCACTTCCGACAACGGTTCCCTCGACAGGGGCGAACAGCGCGCCACGGACTGGACGGGAGCGACGTTGACAGATATAGACATATGTCTATATTTACACCTATCGATGCCTAGCCAACGCAGGGCTACAGACTCGCCCGGGAGGAAACCGGCCACACCACTGCAACGAGTGCGAAAACGTATACAATGGGGACCTATTTCCGTACAGATCTACGTAACATCCCTAGCCCCTAGGCGCCCCGGCTGTTCGGAAAACCCGTCGGTAAGGCCTGCCAGCAGAATAGTGATGCCGCCGTCGAGCTCTTTCTTTCCGTCATAGTCAGTCAAGACCGGGACGAGGGACCGCAGATGGGGGAAATCCTTCGGCGGCAGCCGGTACAGGCCCAGACGGAGCAGGGCCTCGTTTTTCTCAGGGTCGACGACGACCTCCTGCAGCTCGTTGAGGACATGCCCGTACAGGAAGCCGTAGTAAGCGCGGTACACGTGCAACGCCTCAGGAGCGGCAAACCCTGCGCCAACCAGCAGCGACAGGATTTGTTCCAGCGGCCGGAGTGTTCCCATCGGCCGACGGCCCAGCGGGGTGGAAAGAGGCCGCGTCACCAACAGCGGCACGACATTCGGATGCCGCAGTGCGAGGTCCCGGAAATCATGCGCGATGCGCCGGAGCTGGGCCCGCCAGTCAGGATCAGCAGGATTGACAGGCAGCTCATTGAAGACCAGCTCCGTGACACCATCCAGCAGGTCGGCCCGGCTCCGGGCGTACCGGTACAGTGCCATCGGGTCCCGGCCCAACTTCTGCCCGAGCCGACGCATAGTAAGGGCCTCCAGCCCCCAGCCGTCTACCAGCTCCAGTGCGGCCGAGAGCACCAGCTCCCGACTCAACCGGCTCTTGCCCACCGAACCCGAGGGCGGATCGTCCGCGACCATACGGCTCATCCCCTCCGCCCCGACGGTAACAGCCGTGCCTGCGCCACCACCGGGGGCTATCACTGCTCCGCCACCGGGGCTATCACTAAGCATCCTTGCCTCTTCTGCAGTCTACGCGCGACGTCTGCTGCCTGGAGGAAATGACGTCGGCTTACCCTCGGGACCATCAGCAATGATGAGGCCTGCGGATGCCCGGCTACCAACACCCAAGATCGGCGCGTGTCGCGGCGAGGGCGCCGGCAAGCCGACCGGCGTTGTCTTTCCGCACCGCCTCCGTAGGCAACACCGGGGAAACATCGCTGGTACAGACCAGCAGCGCGTCCGTGACCTCCGCCACCAGGTCCGGGAACCGGCTGCTCCGGTAATCACCGTCGGTCTCTGAATGGCGGTTTAACGCATTCACTACATGCACGGCGACCTGCGATCTGCGCTCCATGCCAAGCTTCGCCAGAATACTCGAGATCATGTTCTTGACTGTTTTTTCCGAGAGAAACATTCTGTGGCTGATCTGACGGTTACTCAGTCCCCGGCCAAGGGCAGCAGCCGCGACAGCCTCCTGGCGGGTGAGCATCCCAAGTTTCTCCTCCCGGTCGGGCTCAACAATGAGCAGGTTCGGAGCCCGGAGAGCCGGCTGAAACACGCCACTGAAGGCGGTGTACCCGTCCAAGGCTCGGGAGATCAGCCGGAGCTGTTCGGCGTTGTCGTCCTTTTTGGACAGACACCCCCAGGCGCCGGACATTATGGACTCGATCAAGACTGCTTCGTCGGCCGCCGCCGTCATCAGGAGGCACCTGATACCCGGTGCCGACACGGCGATCCCACGGCAGACCGCAGCACCGGAACCGTCCGGAAGATCATCATCAACAATAACCAGCGCCGGCCGAAGCGCAGGGATCCGCCGCAGTGCCTCGAGCGCCGACGCAGACTCCCCCGCAACGCCCACACCCGAGGACTCCAACAGATAACGCAGACCGCGCCTCACGACTTCATGGTCGTCCAAAAGGTAAACACCCTGGCCCCTCAGCGGCAGGGCCACTTCGACCTCCGGTTCAGCCCGCATTGCTGCTCCATCCAAGCCTCCGGGACTCCAAAGGCGCCGTCGTCCGTCACTGTCGTCGGCCCCGCCCGATGCGAAGACGAACCCGGACCCCATCCGGTCAGCCCGGCCCCGGCGCAATTATCCACGCGGACCTTGCCCCCAAACTAGACCTGATGGCTCCGAAAGAACACCCCGATCCCGCCTTGCCCCATTTCAAGGAACCGGCCTTCGGCGAACCGGCCGCCGCTTCCGTCCGGGCCCATCAGGGTCGGAGCGCAGGCGTCCTGCAGCACGGAGGGAGCGCAGAACGGTCTTCGCTCCCGAGCCAGCGTCGCTCTGCCCCGTCTACTGAAGATCGAGGATCCCAGGTATCCAAGGGCGGCCCGCACCCCCTCAACTCTTTGATCGGGACTCACATTCGAACTTCGCGGGAGTGACCGTGCCCGGCTTTTAACATGGGCCGCTGGCCTCACGCCAGGCCCGGACCGCTCTGTCCATTCGCTTACACGCCTCCTCCATATATAAGCCAGGCGAATAAGGGTGCTGAACGCTTGCTAACTGCTGAGGACGGTTTATATTCTGGGTCAAGTAAGGAGTTAAGCAGTTGGCTTCCACGGATCTGCTTACGGGGAGACGTAATGGAACACAAACTGCAACTCACAATCCGCACCGACGTGGACGCCCTGGGCCTCGGCCTTCAGGTCTCCGGTTGCCTGACCGGCGCTGCGTACCCTGTCCTTCTGCGCGCACTAGCAAGGGCCGGACAGGTATCTAAGGGCCCGCTAACCTTGGATTTGCGCGGTGCCAGGCATCTGGACCCTGACGTGCTACTCCATCTGCGGGCCTTCAGCGGCTCCGCCACAGCACCAGCTCCGAACAACGCCGAACCCGGAAAAGGACTCCCCGGGGTCTTCCTAAAGGAACCGTCCGAACTGCCGGTCTGCCTCGCTCACGTCGCTATCGACGGAGCCGTCCTGGAGCACCTCACGGACGCTCAGGGCGCTCACGCCGCCGGCTGCACCGTCACCCACGGACCCGCCGGGACCGAGCTCATCGACGACCTCCAGCTCTGCCAATACTACGAAGGAAGCCTCGACCCGGCGTCAACCGTACGTGCCCTCTCGGATGAAGCGCTTGGCCGATTGGTCGACGCCCTGTACCGCCACCTTGATTCACCCGGCCCGTCCTTCGGGGCCCGGACCTGGTTCGAGCTCGCGACCGATGAGATGGACCGACGGGACCTCCCCGGCTCTTCACTCAACGAGTCCGCCTCAGACAAAGGCACTGTGATGGCTCGAAAGCTCCAACTGCCCTCACAGACCGATGAACACCGCGAACCCGTTCAGCTTTGAACAGGGCCGCGGGTTCATAGTTGGGCTGTGGAGGCGTGCCCACGCCCGTCATCGTCTCCCGGGCAGGAATAATGCACCAACTATCCCAAGCCGCCTACCTTCGTGACGCAGCTTTCGCCATAATTCCGGTAGTGCCCCCGGCCTCGCAACTGATCGATCTTCTCGGAAGAACACCTGCCAGTAAAGACAGCCGTACCGTTTTATTAGTCGGGCCTGCGGTGACGGCCTGCGGGGGCCAACAGACGGGGTTTACTGCGCCCTATCCCGGCAATCGAATGCCGCGGTCGGGGACGCCGCTGGCTATTGGGCCGATTTGGGCGCATGCTGGTCGTGGATCCGCAGCTTGAAGGCGAAGTTTTTCGCCACGGGCGGTCCCCGCGTACCAGGCCGCCTAAACACCGGTCCGGGCTGCGTCGGAGCCGTCAAGCAGCCGGCGGCTTCGAAGGCGGAAATCAATCATCCCCGTGATCGGCGCAGTCACAGCCAAGACGCCGACATTCTCTCGGGCCCGTCGCCAMCCTGATTTTCATAACGGTGACAGGATTTGGGCGTCCCCGGATGCCACAAGACACAAGCTATTCCCTATCGCCCGCCAGCCTTGCCCATGCCGTGCTGCCCTGTTGCCAAACGGAAGGCGACGTAGATGAGCCAGGGAGATATGCAGTTACGGGGAGCAGGATCGATCTTAATCGGATCGAAACCACTCGGTTACGGTTCTCCTACATGTGGTGGACTGCCCTCAGCGTGCTGCAACTCCATGTGTTGTGAGGTAAGTGCGCCACCACTGCAGGCACTCGTCCGCCAATTCCAACGCATCGACCGTATCGGTCGGGTCCTCAATGAAGCGGAAGCTGGCCCTGGAGTTGTCATGGATCGCCATGCCTTGAACCCCCTCCGTGGCACGTTGGTTGGCGGTATTCGCCACCGCCCAGCACCGGCGCATGGAGAGAACCCTGGCCTCGATGTCCATCAGATCCTTACCGAAGGGAACCGTGTCATCGGTCATGATCCAGTCGCGAAGGTTCCAGCACAGGATGAAGAAGACCATTATGTCTGCCTTCAGGGTTTCCGGATCCGAACCGCTCTCATATCCGTTCGCAATTTTGGTCCGTGTGCGCCGCATTGCGTCCCACAAGTCGGTCCACACCGGGGGACCGTACTCCATTGCAACGTCCGAGGCGGCTTCCGTCCCGGCGCTCCCGGCAGTCTCGGGAATTTCTGGACGTTTAGGTTGACTACCGCTTCCGGTACTTGACATGTCTTGAGACTATCCCGGGCAGTGTCTTACTGACTACATCACCAACACCCAGTTGATTATTTCAGAGGAGCCGTCGTTGCGCCCCTCTCCAATGATCCCCAACCGCCGACGCATGTCGGCAACCGCAGCGCCAAACCATACGTAGCCTTGTGAACATGGAACTCGTCGCTCAAGGAGCCGGGTGCCGCAAGATCGTGGAGTTCGTCAACGGCTTCGTCGTCATGGCAATCCATCACCGGTCGGGCAGTGGCCCCGTTCCCTAACGCCGACGGCCGGCTCTGGTCATCGTTTTGGACGGCGGCAAGGTTATCGGCGCCTATTTCTCCGGCCGGACATTTCTGACGGCTCCTTCTGATTCAGCGGCTTGATGGTGTTCATTCTTCTGACGTGCTTCACGCAGGTGAGAGCCCAGCTTCTCTTCCGATTCCCGCCGGCGTTGCCCTACGGTAGGCACCGGCTGCGTACCCGGCGCCGACTGCCCGTGCTGATGCGAGCTTTGGTCCTGCTCGTCCTTGCTGTGTTGATCGCTCATAAGGGCATCGTCCCACCGCCCCTGCTCTGGAGGAAGCCCAGTTGGGAATCCCGAAACATCCTCGTCTTCCTGATGGCAGCTGTGGCACCTGGCCTCGAATTTTATTTCGCCGGTAGTGTTTTCGGTTTCCGCCTAGGCACTGTCAGCTGCTACTTTCGGCGCCCCAGCGGGTGTACCACGGTATGGTTGTGATCGTAGACGTGCTGCACGTTCCATTCAAGGAAGCTGCGAGGTGCAGGTGTGAACGAGTATGAGGCATCATTGGTCATTAGGTCCGGAGCCGAGCAGCTGTCGGCGGCGTCTTCTGACCCCCGTTCGGAGGAAGGCTACGCGGCGGTCAAGGCCAATATTTCCGAAGCGCTTGAGCGCATAGCGGAAGCTCTTGGTAACTTTGAGTCCAGTTCGGGGGCACCGCGCCGTTCAAGCGGATGGGTTCAGGACCTTCGCCGCGTAGCGGACGACCTGGGGGAATGACAGGGCTGAAACGCCGATGACAGCGAGTGGCCCTGACGGGGCGCCTGAAGCACGTTTTGACCGGGCTGTGCTGGTCTTCAATCCCGGCAAGTCTGGTATGACCGCCAGGATCAACGGGCTGCGACGGGATCTCGCCGCCGGAGCCCCGGAACTTCAGGTTGATTTGCTGCCGACCGGCTTTGCGGGGCATGCGCGAGACCTTGCACGGTCCGTCGCGGCGGCAGGGTCCACGCTCATTGTTTCAGTAAGCGGTGACGGCGGGTACAACGAGGTTGTCAACGGGGTGATGGACGTTCCGGGCAGCAAGGCGGTGTGCACGGTCGTCGCGGCAGGCAATGCCAACGACCATCACCGGAGCATGCCTGCAATATCATTGCCGGAGGCTGTGCGGATAGGACAGGGACAGGTCCGGCACATCGACCTGTTGCGAATAACATTTGGGGAGGAGCCGCAGGCACAGGTTCACTACGCCCATTCCTACATCGGTTTCGGACTTACGCCCCTGATGGCGATCGGAATCGAGAGCGGAGGAAAGGGCAAAATCCTCGAACTCCTGTCCGTGGCGCGCACGCTCTCCCACTTGAGCCCCTTCGAGCTCGTTCGGGCAGACGGGGCCATCGCCTGCTTGGACAGCCTGATCCTGGCCAATATTTCGCGGATGGCCAAGTATGGGAGGGTCAGCGAGGCGGCGGGTCCCGACGACGGCCGTTTCGAGGTTGTGACGCTCCCCCATTCCGGCCACTGGAAGATGGCACTGATGACTCTTCGGGCCGTGACGTTGGGGCTCGGGAATCAGCCAAGCGTCAGTAGCTACGCGTTCAGCACGCGCGACGCTGTTCCTTGCCAGATTGACGGCGAGGTCAGACATCTTCCCGCCGCCACCCATGTTCTTGTCGAAAGCGCGAAAAATGCCCTGGCGGTTCTCTGATCCTCGGCGCCCTTGACATGTACTCAATGGGGCGGCCAGCACCCAGGGAATCTCCGCCGGCGATGACGAACACGGACCATTGATGGCCTTCGCGGCACCACCGGGACTACGGCAGGAGACTCAGCGCCGTCGTCATCGGCTTCGGCGCCACAGCCCGTGGGTGCACAACGCCCTCATCGCCGACGGCATCCATGACCTCCAGAGCCTGACCAACCGCGGGGGCGCCACCATCGGTTCGTCCATCCATCCGTGCTGATTCTCCAGTCCGATCTCGGTCCCCGATGCGCCGTTCCTCCAGCTGGCGCCCTTCCTGGCCGAAAGCGACATCGTGGTCACGCTCAAGAAAATCCCAGTCCACCACTGAGGTATTTGCGGACCGAGGACCCGGATGTTTTCCGACCCTGATCGCGGACGTTTCCTGCGATGAGGGAATGGGCTTCAGCTGGACGAAAACCACCATCTGAGAGATCAGCGAAGCACGGTTGCCCTTCCTTGAACCATCTTCGCCAGTTTTAGGGCGCAGCAGCAATTTTGATGGAAGGGCGCTGCCCGGACTGGTAGGCAGACGCGATGACTGGTTCGAGTTCGTCAATTACCGTCCGGTTCCCGGGTAGAACCACATGGGCGAGAAATTCCGACTCAAGCGTAGCAACCCCGGCTGCCACCGCTGCGAGTTTCGCGTCTATCGACAAAGCGAAAGAATGCCAAAACCTTCGGGCGCTGAGCTCCGACACTCTTACTGTAACCTCCGGGCCGTGGACCTTCCCGGAACCACCGCCGACACCAGCGACCACGTGCGGATCCGGTAAACAGATGACGATGCGGAACTGCCTTCCGCCGGCCCTGAACGCGATGGCTGTGAAATCGCCGCGTTGGCTGGAACGGACGTCGGTTGCCCCGAAGGTAACGAGCGCCCGCTCGGCATGTTCCTTTGAGTCCCCAATGCTGAATGAGTCACCACGCGTGTAGAAACTGCGGTTATCAAGAGGTCCCATAGTCCAACTATGCACCCCCTTGCCAAACCTTCGAGACTTCAGCCTATCGGCGGGACGAACAAAGCAGCACGAAGGACTCTTTGGGGAATTCCAGGTGCACAATGTTGGGGCGGCCTGGTGTCCGAGGGGCGCGCCCCACACACACTCTTATAGGCGTAAGCTATCGATGCGCGCGTGCGAAGCAACTGCGCCCGCGCGGAGCCCGGCATCGGACCCTGAGCCGATGTCGCCCGACGTCAGTCCCAGCGCCGGCACCCGGCGTCGGACCCTAAGGCAGGACCCCGAACCGGGGCCGAACCAGACCGAGCCATCGAGGAGCCGCATGGACACGCGCAAACTGAAGTACTTCCTTGCGGTGGTTGACCACGACGGCTTCAGCCGGGCCGCGGAGCATCTGCTGATCGCGCAACCCTCCCTGTCACAGACCATCGCCGGGCTGGAAAGAGAGCTAGGGGTTCCGCTCTTCCACCGCATCGGCCGCCGGGTGGTCCTCAGCGAGGCGGGCAACGAACTTGTCGGCCCGGCCCGGCTGGTGATGCGGGACCTGGACGCCGCGCAGTCAGCGGTGCGGGCACTTCAGGGGGTCCGCAGCGGCCGCCTCGACATCATCACCATGCCCTCCCCGGGCATCGAGCCGCTGACCTCCATGATCGCCAGTTTCACCCGCCAGCATCCTTCGGTCCGGCTGAACGTCAGCGCAGCGTTCACCCCTGAAGAGGTCATCGAATCCGTCCGGACCGGCAGCACCGAAATCGGCCTGGCCGGGTCGCCCGATCCCATCCGCGTGCCCGGCGTCCAGGTCATGGAACTGGAACGCCAGCCCCTCATCCTCATCGTCAACCCGCAAGCCGACACCTTCGGCCCCGGACCTGCCATCCAGAGGGAGGACCTTGGCGGCCACCGGCTGATAGCCAGCCAACGCGGTTCCCTGATGCGCTGGCTGGTCGACGACGCCCTGGCACGCGGCGTCAACACCGAGATCGTTGTCGAGGTCGCGCACCGGACATCGATCCTCCCCCTCGTCCTCGCCGGCGTAGGACACGCGGTGATGCCCTCGTCCTGGGCGCCTACAGCCCAGAAGTCCGGGCTCCGGACCCTGCTGATCGAGCCGGTCTCCCAGCTTGATGTCGCAATCCTCAGCCGAAAGGAAGACCTGACACCTGCTGCGCGGGCTTTCCTGAAGGTTGCCGAACTGCACGTCACGCCCTGATTCCGCGGGGATCCGCCCGAGTCCATAGGTCGAGCCTATGTGGCGCATCGGATCTTGGTCTTGGACGCCCAGAGGCGTCAGCCCGTCTACTTGAAGAGGACCAGCAGTGTGACGCTGCTAACACACACTCAACGAGGAGGTAGGCACGTGAGCGCCACCCAAACATTCAGCATCGCTTCCATTCCGGCCGACGGCGTCGGCAAGGAAGTCATCTCGGCCGGACGCCAGGTCCTGGACGCCCTCGCGGAGAATTCCGGAGGCAAGTTCGCCTTCGAATGGAACGAATTCCCCTGGGGTTGCGGCTACTACGAAAAGACGGGCCAGATGATGGACCCGAAGGGCCTGGACGCCCTGAAAAACTTTGATGCCATCTACTTCGGAGCTGTCGGCTGGGAAAACGTCCCCGATCACATCAGCCTCTGGGGCCTTCGGCTGAACATCACCCAGAATTTCGACCAGTGGGCCAACGTCCGGCCGGTGAAGTTCCTTCCCGGTATCGAGTCCCCGCTCCGTAAGGCCGACACCACGGAGCTCGACTGGGTGGTGGTCCGGGAGAACAGCGAGGGCGAGTACGCCGGGCTGGGTGGCCGGAACCTCAGCGGCCGTGGCCCCGGCAACGAGGTTGCGCTGCAGACCGCGCTGTTCACCGAAAAGGGCTGCGAACGCATCATGCGCTTCGCCTTTGATCTCGCACGGACGCGGACCGTGAAGAAGGTGTCCTCGGTGACGAAGTCCAACGCCCAGCAGTACGGTATGGTCCTGTGGGACGAGACGTTCCAGCGCGTGGCCCCGGACTACCCGGACGTTGCCACCGAAAGTGTCCTGGTGGATGCGATGAGCGCGAAGTTCATCCTGAAGCCGGAAGAGCTCTCCGTCGTCGTGGCGTCCAACCTGAACGCGGACATCCTCTCCGACCTGGGGTCCGCCCTCGCCGGCAGCCTGGGCCTGGCCGCGAGCGCCAACCTCAACCCGGAGCGCCGCTTCCCGTCCATGTTCGAACCAGTGCACGGCTCCGCCCCGGACATCGCCGGCAAGGGCATCAGCAACCCGATCGGCGCCATTGCGAGCGCCRCCCTGATGCTGGACCACTTCGGCCTGCACGCCGAGGCGCGCCAGGTCGAGGCCGCGATCGAGCGGACCACCGCGGCCGGATACCTGACCCGCGACGTCGGCGGCGATGCCGATACCACCGACGTCACCGACGCCATCATCAAGGCCCTGACCCACACCCTGGCCGCCGTCTAGCCACACCGGCCGGCCTCCGGAACATCGGGGGCCGCCACCAGCCCGGGACGGGCGGCGCAGCACAACCACCGCCC
>NZ_JBFTNO010000101.1:0-10507 GCF_056397525.1 Arthrobacter sp. 05L45_2
GCTCACCAAGGTGGGCGTCTACGCGATGGTCCGGACCGAGACCCTGCTCTTCCCCGGGGACACGTTCAACACACCGCTGATGGTCGCGGCACTGCTGACCATGGTGGTGGGGATCCTTGGCGCGCTGGCCCAAAGTGACATTAAACGTCTGCTCTCCTTCACCCTGGTCAGCCATATCGGCTACATGGTCTTCGGCCTGGCGATGTCCTCCGTGGCCGGGCTGGGCGCKGCCGTCTTCTACGTGGCGCACCACATCACCATCCAGACCAGCCTCTTCCTGGTGACCGGCCTGATCGAGCGCCGGGCCGGAAGCTCCTCGGTGGACCGGATCGCCGGGCTCGCCAAGCTCTCCCCGCTGCTGGCCGTGCTGTTCTTCGTGCCGGCCATGAACCTCGCCGGCATCCCGCCGTTCTCCGGTTTCCTGGGCAAAGTCGGCCTGCTGCAGGCCGGCGTCGCCCTGGGCACGCCGCTGGCCTACGCGCTAGTGGCCGGCGGCG
Organism: Arthrobacter sp. 05L45_2; assembly: GCF_056397525.1. Lineage (NCBI taxonomy): Bacteria > Bacillati > Actinomycetota > Actinomycetes > Micrococcales > Micrococcaceae > Arthrobacter > Arthrobacter sp. 05L45_2. Next base: position 498 of record NZ_JBFTNO010000101.1, read on the forward strand.
TGCTGACCAGCCTCCTGACGCTGCTGGCCATCGCAAGGGTCTGGAACCGTGCGTTCTGGCGCAAGCCCGAGGACGCCGAACATCCTGATCCCGTACTCCTGGCCGCCTCCGCCGGCGGCTCCGGGAGCCAAGGCGTGACCCTGCTGCCGCGCACCATGGTGGGTTCCACCCTCGGGCTGGTGCTGTTCGGGGTGGCGCTGACGGTCTTTGCCGGGCCGCTGTTCCAGGTTGCCGGCCAGTCGGCCGGGGTGATGCTGGACCGTACCTCCTACATCCATGCGGTGCTGGGTGACCAGGCGCCGGTCCCGGCCATAGCCCAGCCGCCGGGACAGGAGGGCGGCAAATGACCCGCAAGCGAATCTCCCTGCGCCAGGAACTGCCGCTGCTGGTCTGGCTCGTGATCGTCTGGGGTGCACTCTGGCAGGATTTCAGCCCCGGCAACCTGCTCTTCGGCGCCCTGATCGCCGTAGTGGTGGCCCGGCTGCTCTACCTGCCGCCGGTGGAACTGGGCGRCCGCTTTAATGTGCTGCGCGCCGTCCCCTTCGCCCTGGTCTTCCTCGGCAAAGTGGTCGCTGCCAGCTTCCAGGTCCTCTTCCTGGCCGTGGTGCGCGGGCCGCGGGTGATCAGCGCCGTCGTCGCCGTCCCCCTCCGCAGCCACTCCGACCTGCTGGTGACGGCGACCGGACACGTAATTTCCCTGATCCCCGGGTCCTTGGTGGTGGAGGTGGACCGATCCACGTCCACGCTCTACATCCACGGCATCAACGTCCGTGACGCCGACGACGCTGCCAGGCTCCGCAAGGAAGTGCGTGACACCGAAGCGGGCTTGATCCGGATCATGGGCACCCCGGCCGAACTGACCGCACTCCAGCAGGAGGTAGCCGGATGATGCCCCTCGTCCTGATCATCACCGCCGTCGTGCTCTCCCTTGCCGCGGCCGGGGCGATCATCCGCATCGCGCGCGGGCCCTCGCTGCTGGACCGGGTGCTGGCCGCGGACGTCCTGCTGGCCATCCTCGGCGCGGCGCTCTGCATCGACATGGCCGTCAACCGGCACCTGAACAACCTGATGCTGCTCGTGGCCATCTCCATCATCGGCTTCGTCGGCTCGGTGACGGTGGCACGGTTCGTGGCGGACCGGAGGAAGCAGCCCAATGAATCCTGAGACGAGCTCCGTGGATACCGTGATCGACGCAGTCTCTGCCGTCTTTATGGTGGTGGGGGCGCTCATGTCCCTCGGCGCCGCGATCGGCCTGCTGCGCTTCCCGGACCTGATGAGCCGGATGCACGCCGCCACCAAGCCGCAGGTACTGGGGCTGTTCCTGCTGCTGTGCGCCGTCGGGCTGCAGATGCGCACATGGTGGGTGTGGCCGGTGCTGGTGGTCGCGTGGATCTTCCAGCTGCTCACGGTGCCGGTCTCGGCCCACATGGTGGGCCGGGCCGGCTACCGGACCAAGCACCTGCACCCGGAACTGCTCAGCGCCGACGAGCTCGAAGCCGTGGTGCAGCAGGCGGCCGGGAAACGCGGGTTCACCGACGACGGCGAGTGACGCCGGGCGGTGTGCCCATAGCGGTGTGCCCTTAGACGATGTCCTGGGTCTTGGCGAAGCGGCTGATGGCGCGCTGGGTGCCGCGGTTGGCGAGGACCTGGATGATGGCGCTGACCGAAGCGGAGATCAGCGCGAACGTCAGGGCCTGGCGCAGGGTGGTGGGGACGTCGTCGTCGTGGCCCTTCGGCGGCTTGTTGCCGGTGGTCTTCTCCCACGCGGTGTCGACCAGCTTGGTCCCGACGAAACCGGCGACGAGGCTGATGCCGGTGCCGAGCAACTTGATGAGGATGTTCATGCGTCGTACTCCTTGCGGGCGGAAACAGGGCTCCCCCTAGCCTAGCGTCCCTGCCGTCCGAGGATTTCCGACAGCGCCTCGACCACCAGCTCATGGTCAGCCTTCTGCGGCAGGCCGGATACGGTGACCGTGCCGATCATTCCGGTTCCGCGCAGGTAGATCGGGAAGGAGCCGCCGTGGGCCGCGAATTCCAGCTGGTCGAACCAGGCGTTGTCCTCGATCCGCCGCCCGGACGCCCGCGCCCGCAGCCCCACGAGCAGGGACGGGACCTCGTACCGCACGGCCGTGCGCTGCTTGGCTTTGATCCAGCGGCCGTTGTCAGGGGTGGCGCCCTCCAGCGCCGCGTGGAAGAGCACCTGCTCGCCCTTGGTGATGTCGATGGCGATCGGATGGGAGCGCTCCCGGCCCAGTTCCACCAGGAGCAGCCCCAGGTCCAGGGCGTCGTCCTTGCTGAAGGACCGGAACTGGAGCTCCTCGATTTCGGTGAGGATGCGGCCGATGAGCGCCGCCAGGGAACCCGGCGGCTGGGGCTCCGCGGAATCGGGGTCGAAGTCGGGGGAAGGCGCTGGGGAGTCGGTCAAAGGAATCACCTTCCGTCAGCCGCGGCCGGGGCCCGGCCGCGGCTGCGGCCGATGCTCGCGATCTGAGCAGACTCTACCAAGCAGGCCGATCCCGGTCACCGGCTCGTGCGGGCGATCTGCCGGGTGTAAACTGAGCCAGCCCACAAGGGTGAATTGCATACGACAGGGGAGCGCCGCCGTCGGGCCTCCGGAGCAGTCCGGAACCTTAGGTGGGCGCTGAGAGTGCGGACAGCCGCAGACCCTCGAACCTGATCCGGTTAGTACCGGCGCAAGGGAGTCGAGTTCTCAGGGTGCCCGGCACCCGCGGTGCAAACCGCGGCGCCACCGGAGCACCCTCCCCTCCTGTACCTCAGGAGGAAGACATGACTGATATTTCTGCAAAGCAGACACTGACCACGGGCAAATACACCTGGCGGGTGGTGGACATTGTGGTGGCGGCGTTGATCGCTGTTGCCGGCGGCGTAATTTTCTGGGCCTGGGACCAGGGCGCGAACGTGGTGACCACGCCGCTGAACGCGGTCTACCCGCCACTGACCGGGCTGTACGCCGGCGGGTGGATGATCCCCGCGATTCTGGGCATGCTGGTTATCCGCAAGCCGGGAGCGGCCGTGTTCTGCGAAACCGTAGCCGCCACGGGGGAGCTGATCATGGGCTCGCAGTACGGCGCGTCCGTGCTGTTCTCCGGCTTCCTGCAGGGCCTCGGCGCGGAGCTCATCTTCGCCGCGTTCCTCTACAAGCGGTTCAACCTGCCGGTCTCGCTGCTGGCCGGAGCGGGCGCCGGCCTGTTCTGCGGCCTGAACGACTCCTTCCTGCCCTGGGGCTGGAACATCGCGTACGAGACCGGTGACAAGCTCGCCTACATCATTTTCTGCGCCATCTCCGGGGCCGTGATCGCCGGCGCCCTGGCCTGGATCGCCACCCGCGGCCTGGCCCGGACCGGTGTGCTGGCTTCCTTCGCGTCCCGCAAGGCGGCAACGGAACCCGTGTTCTCCTAGGGCCCGGACACGTATGGGAACCCTCGACGACGTGCGCCCGGCTGCGGTCACCGCCCGCGGCTGGGGCTGGCGGCATGCCGGCCGCACCCGCCCGGCCGTGAGCGGCTTGGACCTGGACATCAGCCCCGGCGAACGCGTGCTGCTCCTGGGGCCGTCCGGCGCGGGAAAATCCACGCTGCTGCACGCCCTGGCGGGGGTGCTCGGCGACAGCGCCGGCGCGGGACCGGCCGCGGACTCCGAGGATTCGGACGAGACCGGCAGCCTGCTGATCGACGGCGCCCCGCCCCGGGCCCGGCGCGGCACGGCGGGCCTGGTCCAGCAGGACCCCGAAACCCAGGTGGTGCTCTCGCGGCTGGGTGACGACGTCGCCTTCGGCGCCGAGAACCTTTCCGTGCCCCCGGCGGAGATCTGGCGGCGGGTCGCGGAGGCGCTCGACGACGTCGGGCTGGCCGGCCTGCCGCTGCAGCACCCGACGTCCGCGCTCTCGGGCGGACAGAAGCAACGCCTGGCGCTCGCCGGGATCCTCGCCATGCGGCCCGGGCTGCTGCTGCTGGACGAACCCACGGCCAACCTCGACCCCGCGGGTGTCCTGGAAGTCCGTGACGCCGTGGCACGGTGCCTGGACCGGACCGGAGCCACGCTGGTGGTGGTGGAGCACCGGGTGGCCGTGTGGAAGGACCTCGTCGACCGGATCGTGGTGCTGCAGCCGGGCTCTGCCACGGAGCCGGCCGTGTTGTTGGACGGCGCCCCGGACCAGGTCCTGGCGCAGGCGAGGGACATGCTCATCGCTGCCGGGGTCTGGGTGCCGGGCCACGTGCCGCCCACCCGTCCCCGCCGGCAACCCGGTGGGGACGGCGTCCAGTCTGGCGGCGTCCCCGCCGGCGGGATCCAGTCCGGCGGCGTCCAGTCCGGGCAGCTGCTCCTGGCCGCCGAAGGCCTCGCCGTGTCCCGCGAGCGGACCCGCCGCTCGGGCCTGCTCCAGGGCTTCAGGGCCATCCCGCCGGCGCCGGTGCAGACCGGCCTCGCGGCCCAGGTCCGGGCTGGAGAGGCCCTGACCATCACCGGCCCGAACGGCTCCGGCAAGTCCACCTTCGCCCTGACCCTGGCCGGCCTGCTGGCCCCGGTGGCGGGAACAGTATCGGCCACCACCGAGCTGAGCGCCGGCGCGGGCATCGACCCCTACAAGTGGAAGGCCCAGCAGTTGATCGCCAGGATCGGCACCGTGTTCCAGGAACCCGAGCACCAGTTCGTGACCGGTCGGGTGCTGGACGAGCTGAAGTTCGGTCCGCGCCACCTGGGCCATGGTGAAGAACGCGTGGACGAGCTCCTGGAACGCCTGCGGCTGCGCGACCTGGTGGACGCCAATCCCTACACGCTCTCCGGCGGCGAAAAACGCCGGCTCTCCGTGGCCACCGTGCTGGCCGCCCACCCGCAGGTGCTGGTCCTCGACGAGCCCACCTTCGGCCAGGACGTCAACACGTGGGCGGAACTCGCGTCCCTCCTCTCGGAGCTCCTCGACGCCGGGACCTCCGTGGTCTCGGTGACCCACGACGCGGAATTCAGCGCCGTCCTGGGCGGCACCGAACTGACGCTCGCCGCGCCGCATGCGCGGCAGCCGGACAGCGCCGGCCGGACGATCCCGGGGGTGGCGGCGCCGTGAGGGGCCCGCTGATCCTGCCGGGAACCGGGGCCGTGCTGACCCGCGCGAATCCGCTAGCCAAGTTCTTCGGCGTCCTGCTCATCACCCTCGTCCTGGCGCTCTCCATCGACTGGGTATCCGCCTCCGTGGCGCTCGGGTTCGAACTCCTGCTGTTCCCGCTGGCCGGCCTGACCCTGGCCCTGCTTTGGCAGCGCGGCTGGCCGCTGATCCTCGCCGCTGCCCTGGGCGGCTGGAGCACTGCGATCCTGGCCGCGGACCACGGACGGACCCTGCTCGACGTCGGCGTCTGGTCCATCAGCGAAGGCTCGCTGGCGCTGGGCCTCGGTTTCCTGTTGCGCGGTCTGGCGATCGCCCTGCCCGCGGTCCTGCTGATGAGCTGCACGGACCCCACCGACTTCGCCGACGCCCTGGCGCAGCAGGCCAAACTGCCGCACCGCTTTGTCCTCGGCACCCTCGCCGCGATGCGGCTGGTGGGGCTGATGGCCGAGGAATGGCAGACCATCGGCATGGCGCGGCGGGCGCGCGGGGTCGGCTCGCACGGGAACCCGGGGCAGCGGCTGAAGGCCACACTGGGGCAAAGCTTCGGACTGCTGGTCCAGGCCGTCCGCCGCGCCTCCCGGCTCGCCGTGACCATGGAAGCCCGCGGGTTCGGCGGGGCGCCGCGGACCTGGGCACGGCCAGCAGTATTCACGCCGATGGACGTGTGGGTGGTCCTCGGCGGCGTGCTGATCGCGGGCGGCGCGGTGGCGGCAGCGCTCGGCGCCGGGACCTGGAACATGGTCTTCCTCGGCCAGCAGTAGCGCCGGAGGTGGCGCCAGAGGGCTGGGCCCCGGGCCCTCGGCGGGAGGAGAGCATATCGCACAGAATGGATATTTTGTGAGCTTCACTGCAATTCACGGCCACAAGCGGGCCCAAATAGCTCATCCGTGATATTTATTGAATATGACTCAACAGACTGCTGAATACGTCGGCGCCGTCCTTCGGAATGCCCGCGGCGAGAAGGGCTGGACCCAGGGACAGCTGGCCGCCGAGCTGGGAACCAGCCAGAGCGCCATCGCCCGGATGGAGCAGGGCAAGCAGAACCTGAGCCTGAAAATGATCCAGCGGCTCGAGACCATCTTTGGCCGGGCGATCGTCAAAGTGGGCCGGCCGCAGATGACCCACCTCCGGGTGGAAGGCGGCCGTACGCTCTCCGGCGCCGTGGACGTCAACAGCAGCAAGAACGCCGGCGTCGCCCTGCTGTGCGCGAGCCTGATCAACCGCGGCACCACCGTCCTGCGCCGGCTGGCCCGGATCGAGGAGGTCAACCGGATCGTCGAGGTGCTCACCAGCATCGGCGTCGAATGCACCTGGCTCAACGACAACGACCTGCAGATCCGGCGCCCGGCCGTCCTGGACCTCGACGCGATGGACGTCGAGGCCGCCCGCCGAACCCGCAGCGTCATTATGCTGCTGGGCCCGCTGCTGGATGAATCCACCGAATACCGGCTGCCGTACGCCGGCGGCTGCGACCTCGGCACCCGCACCGTGGAGCCGCACATGCAGGCCCTGCGGCAGTTCGATCTGTCCGTCGAGGCGAAGTCCGGTTTCTACAGTGTCCAGGCGCCGCCGTCGGACGGGCATGACCGTTCCTTCGTGCTGAGCGAACGCGGCGACACCGTGACAGAAAACGCAATCATGGCAGCCGCCCACCGCCGCGGCACCACCATCATCCGCAACGCCAGCCCGAACTACATGGTCCAGGACCTCTGCTTCTACCTGCAGATGCTGGGCGTGGAGATCGACGGCGTCGGCACCACCACGCTGAAGATCGTCGGACGCCCCTCAATCGACGTCGACATCGAGTACTTCCCGTCCGAGGACCCGATCGAGGCGATGAGCCTGATCACCGCCGGAATCGTGACCAACTCCGAGGTCACCATCCGCCGGGTGCCGATCGAGTTTATGGAAATCGAGCTGGCCACCCTCGAGCAGATGGGCCAGCAACTGGAGGTCTCGGCCGAATACGTGGCCCGCAACGGCCGCACCCGGCTGGTGGACGTCACCACCAAGCCCTCGGAGCTCAAAGCGCCGGAGGACAAAATCCACCCGATGCCCTTCCCCGGCCTGAACATCGACAACCTGCCCTTCTTCGCCGTGATCGCCGCGAACGCGCAGGGCCAGACCATGATCCACGACTGGGTCTACGAGAACCGGGCCATCTACCTGACCGAACTGAACAAGCTCGGCGCGCAGGTCCAGCTCCTGGATCCGCACCGGATCTACGTCAACGGACCCACCAAGTGGCGGGCCGCGGAAGTCGGCTGCCCGCCGGCCCTGCGCCCGGCCGCCTGCCTGCTGCTGGCCATGCTCGCAGCGCGGGGTGTGTCCGAACTGCGCAACATCTACGTGATCGAACGCGGGTACGAGGACCTGGCCGAGCGGCTCAACACCATCGGCGCCAAGGTCGAGTACTTCCAGGACTGATACCGCGCTCCCGCGAAACAACAGGTAGCGGTCTAGGGCAGGTGCTGGCGCACAATGGTTGCATGCGCACCTTTGGCGTCGAGGAGGAACTGCTGATCGTGGACCCCGCCACCGGGGTTCCGCTGGCGCTTGCTGACACCGTGCTGCGCGACCTGAAGCCCGGCGTCGACCCCGCCGACACCCGGCACGATGACTCCGGCTTCAGTTTCGAGCTCAAGCTCGAACAGCTCGAAATCCAGACCCCGCCCTGCGCGGACCACACCAGCCTCCTGCGCGAGATCCGGCGCTCCCGGTCGGCAGCGGACGCCGCCGCCCGCCGGCACGGCGCCCGGGTGGCGGCCCTGGCAACCTCGCCGCTGGCCTCCTCGAGTCACCTGACACCGAAGCAGCGGTACGTGACCATGCAGGAGCGGTTCGGACGCACGGTCCGCAACCAGCTGACCTGCGGCCTCCACGTCCACACCCTGGTGAAGTCGCCGGAGGAGGCGGTGGCCGTGATCGACCGGATCCGGGACAAACTCGCCGTCCTGATCGCGCTCAGCGCCAATTCGCCCTACTGGAACGGGGCCGAGACAGGGTTCGAGAGTTACCGCACCCAGGCGTGGAACCGCTGGCCGGGGTCCGGGCCCACCATGATCTTTGGCAGCCTCCCCGTCTACCGCAGGGTGGTGAACCGGCTGGTCGAGACCGGGGTGCTGATGGATGAGGGGATGGTCTACTTCGATTCACGGCTGTGCCGGCACCATCCCACCGTCGAAATCCGGGTCGCCGATGTGTGCCTGCGGGCGGAGGACGCCGCCCTGATAGCCGTGCTGGTGCGGGCGCTGGTCGAGACGGCATCCCGCGAATGGGACGACGGCGTGGACCCCGCCCCGGTGCCGACCCTGCTGCTGCGGATGGCCGCATGGCAGGCCAGCAACTGCGGGCTCCGCGGGGAACTGCTGGACTTTGGCACCTTCACCCCCGCCCCCGCAGCCGAGGTGGTGCACGCGCTGGTGGACTTCGTGGCGCCGGTGCTGGCCGAGCAGGGCGAACTGGAGCTGGTCCGCCGGGGCATCACCCGGTTGCTGGCCGAGGGCACCGGCTCCCAGCTGCAGCGCGAACAGTTCAATGCCCGCGGAATGTCCGCCGTCGTCGAGCGGGCCGTCGAAGTGACGGCGTGCGGGGCTACACCTGCTTGAGCGCCTGCTCCAGGTCGCCGATCAGGTCCTCAACGTCCTCCAGGCCCACCGACAGCCGCACCACGCCGTCGCTCAGCCCGATCGCTGCCCGCCCGTCGGGGCCCATGGCGCGGTGTGTTGTGGTGGCCGGATGAGTGATCAGCGACTTCGAATCGCCGAGGTTGTTGGAGATGTCGATGATCCGCAGCGCGTCCAGCAGCGCGAACGCCGCGTCCTTGGCCGAACGCCCCGGCGAGGGCGCAAGCTCCAGGGTCAGCACAGTGCCGCCGGCTTTCATCTGCCGGGCGGCCAGCTCGTACTGCGGGTGGGAGGCCAGCAGGGGGTACTTCACCCAGCTCACGGCGGGCTGGGCCTCCAGCCATTCGGCCAGCCGCAGCGCGGAGGCGGAGGAGTGGTTCACCCGCAGGGCCATTGTCTCTAGGCCCTTGCTCAGCACCCAGGCGTTGAAGGCGGACAGGGCCGGCCCGGTGTGGCGCATCAGCTGTTTGACCGGGCCCTCGATGAACTCTTTGGTACCCAGGATGGCACCGCCCAGCACCCGGCCCTGTCCGTCGATGTGTTTGGTGCCGGAGTACACCACAACGTCCGCTCCGAGTTCCCCGCACCGCTGCAACAGCGGGGTGGCGAATACGTTGTCCACCACCACGGTGGCGCCGGCGGCGTGCGCGAGCTCGCTCACCGCGGCGATGTCCACGATTTCCTGCATGGGGTTCGACGGCGATTCGAAGAACACCGCCGTCGTGGGCTCGGCCAGCGCCGCCCGCCACTGCTCCAGGTCAGGGCCGTCCACGAAGACGGTCTCCACACCCCAGCGCGGCAGAATCTCGTTGAGGATCACAAAGCAGGATCCGAACAGCGAACGCGCTGCGACGACGCGGTCGCCGGCCCCCAGCAGGGCGCCGAGCGCGGTGAACACCGCGGACATGCCCGACGCCGTCGCGAAGCAGGCCTCGGTGCCTTCGAGCAGCCGGAGCCGTTCTTGGAAGGTGGCCACGGAGGGGTTGCCGTAGCGGGAGTAGACGAACCGTTCGTCTTCACCGGTAAAGGCGCGCTCTGCCGCGGCGGCAGATTCGTAGACGAACCCGGAGTTCAGGAAGATCGGCTCGGTGGTTTCCTGGAACCCGGTGCGGACCAGCCCGCCACGGACGGCCTGGGTTTCCGCGCTCCAGTCCTGCGCGTCGGGATTAAAGCTCACGGGGTGCTTTCCAGGTTGGTCGGGAGGCCGCGGTTCTTCCAGCCGTTCACGGTCCGCGCCCCGGTCGGGCCGGGTTCGCCCTCGAAGC
>NZ_JBFTNO010000102.1:0-10480 GCF_056397525.1 Arthrobacter sp. 05L45_2
GGATACGTCAATATGAGCCACGCAGTAATCCTCCCACGGCTGGGTCTTCCGGTGGCCCGGGGGCGGCTAGCCGGCGGCCGCAGTAAGGAAGTCCTTGAGCAGCGGGCCGGAGGTGGTTGCGCCGAGGCCGCCGTCCTCGACAAACACGGCGACGGCGAGGTCCCCATGGACAGCCACAATCCAGGCGTGGGTCTTGGGCGGGTTGTCCTTGCCGAATTCGGCGGTGCCGGTCTTGGCGCCCACCGGGGCCCCCGGAACGTCGGCGAGGAAGCCGGCGTGGCCCGAGGTCACCACGGCGCGCATCATGTCAGCGAGGGACGCGGCTTCCGCGGCCGTGATGGGTTTCCCGGCCGCCTTCGCGGGCGCGGGGGCGGACGTGGACGGCGCCGCCGTCGGACCGGCCGACGGCGTGGCGCCGCCTGCGGGTGCGGCGTTCGGGTTCAGGACCAGCTGCGGTGACACGGGAGCACCCTTGGCGACCGAGCCGGCCATCACGGCGGCGGCTAGCGGTGAGAGCAGCACCTTGCCCTGGCCGATCATGGAGGCCGCGTGCTCGGTGCCTTCAGCCTCGCCCGGGACCGAGCCAAGGAAGGCCGCGGCGCCCAGGGACGGCGCCTCGACGGCAACGCCGAGGGACGTCGCGGCGGACTCCAGCTGCGCCTGGCTGACCTTGCCCCGGGCGTTGATGAACGCGGTGTTGCAGGAATGCGCGAAGGCGTCCCGCAACGTCACTGATCCGAGGGACGTCGCAGGGTAGCCCTCGGCATTCTTAAAGGTCCGGCCGTCCACCGTGAGGGTGGGGGGGCAGTCCACCTTGTCATCGGGGGTCATGCCGTTCCGGAACATGGCCAGCGAGTCCACCATTTTGAAGATGGATCCCGGGGCGTACTGGCCCAGCAGAGCGGTGTCGTACCCGTTGCTGCCGGGGCCGGAAGCTGYGGCCAGGACCGCGCCGGTGGAGGGCTTGATGGCCACGATGGCGGACGCCGGACCGACGTCGGCCAGGGTGTCCTCGGCCAGTTGCTGCAGCCGCGTGTTCAGGGTGGTCTTCAGCGCGGTTCCGGGTTTCATCGGTTCCTGGAACAGGACGCGACGGCCGCCGTTGGCCAGCCCCTGACGCTGCTCGGCAGTGAGGCCCTCGGTCTGGGCGAATACCTGGGTGCCGCTGGTTCCACGCAGTTGCGCGTCGTACTGCTGCTGGAGCCCGCCGGTACCGGTGGTGTCGCCGCTGTGGAGTGTGCCGCCGGACTTTTCGATCTGTTCGGCGCTGGCTTCACCAACGGTGCCGAGCACGGCGCGGGCAAACGTGCGGCTGGGAGCCAGGGGAAGGGAGTCCGCGATCGCGCGCGCACCAGGGATGGCGGCAATCTGCTCGTCGGTGACGGTCCGGCCCTCCTGCCGCAGGGTGATCGCGGCGACGAAAGCCTGGGGTCCGGCGGCCGCGACCTGCTTGGTGTAGGCGGCCGGGTCAACGCCCACCAGCCGTGCCAGTTTGCCCGCGGCGGCGGCGGGATCCGCGGAGTCCAGCTGCTGCTTGTCGATTCCGACGTGGACCACGGGCCGGTAGGTGACCAGTTTGGTTCCGCCGGCGCCGAGGATGTCGGCCCGCTGCGGGGACTCGCTGGAGCTGCCCAGGACCTCGGTGTCGGCGAGGCCGGGCACCAGCAGTTCAGGGCTCCAGACGGTCTTCCACGTGCCGTCGGCCTTCTTCAGCTGCGCGGTCACGGTGTATTTCCACTCGCCGGCGCCGAGCTTCCAGCTGTAGTCCAGCGGCACCGTCGCGGTGTCCTTGTCGAGCTTCAGCTCACCTGCCGCGACGGCGGGTTTCACCGGGTCGAGGGCCTTGAAAACGGCCTTGACCCGATCGTTCGCGGCGGCGGAGTCCTTGCCGTCAAAGGACACGGTGCCGACGTCGAGCGCGGCCACGGCCGACGCGAGCTGCTTCGCCGCATCCTGCGCACCGGACCGGCCGTCGTCGCACGCGACCAGCGTGCTACCGAGAACCAGACCAACGAGAGCAAGCGAGAGCTTCTGAATTTTCCCCATTGCGACATTATGCCCCGAGCTGCGGACACCTCCCGCGTCACACGGTCACCGGGGGCGGCTAGCTCCGCCGGATGATGCGCCGCTGCGCCGCCACGGCGATGGCCGCCGTCCGGTTATCCACCCCGAGTTTCCCGTAAATGTGCACCAGATGGGTCTTCACCGTGGCCTCGGAGATGAACAGCTGCCTGGCGATGGCCCGGTTCCCCAGCCCGGTGGCGAGCAGTTCGAGCAACTGGATCTCCCGGGAGGTCAGCGCCGGTTCGGGATTGCGGATCCTGCCGAGCAGCCGCGCTGCCACTTCCGGAGCCAGCGCCGTCTGGCCCGCCGCGGCAGCCATCACGGCCTGCCTGATTTGCTCCGGGGGCGCGTCTTTGAGCATGTACCCGCTCGCCCCCGCCTCCACCGCGGCGAGGATGTCGGCGTCCGAGTCGAACGTCGTGAGGATGAGGACGGGAGGTGCCAGTGTTCCGGCCTCTCCGGCCTTGATCCGGCCCGTGGCGGTGACGCCGTCCATACCGGCGCCCATTTGCAGGTCCATCAGGACGACGTCGACCGGGTCACCGAGGGCGTGCAGCCGCGCCACCGCGGCCAGTGCGGCGGCGCCGTCGGCCGCTTCGGCGGCGACGGTGATTCCGTCAAAATCGGCCAGCATTGCGCGCAGGCCGGCACGGACTACAGGGTGGTCGTCAACGAGGAGGACGCGGATCGCGGTCATCCTGCGTCCGCTCCCAGGGGCAGCCGGATGGCCACCACGGTCCCTTCGCCCGGGGCGGATTCAAGGTCAAGGGTGCCCTGCAGCGCGGCGACGCGGTCCCGCAGGGACCTGAGCCCGTAGCCGGATCCGTCGGCCCGGTCCTGGCAGGCGGCCGCCGGGTCGAATCCGGCGCCGTCGTCGAAAATGTCCATGGCCACTTCGGAACCGAGGAAGGACAGCGTCACAACGGCGCTGCGTGCGCGGGCGTGGGCCGCCACATTGGCGAGGCTGGCCTGCGCGGCACGCAGCAAGGTGGTGCGGTACGGGTTGGGAAGTTCCGCCGGAGTCCCCTCCACTTCGAGCCGGCAGCGCAGCACCGTGCCGCGGGCGGCGGCCTCCGTTTCGGTCGAGGCGCAGAGCCGGTGCAGGCTGTTCACGAGTGAGCTTTGCTCGAGTTCGGGGGACTGCAGGCCGCGGACGAAGTTACGGGCCTCAGCCAGGTTGGTGGCTGCTGTCTCCTGGATGGTCCTGAGCCGGCTCCGGATCGCGTCGGTGTCCCCGGCATCCAGTGCTTGCTCGGCGGAACGTCCGGTCAGCACGATGCTGGAGAAGCCCTGGGCCAGGGTGTCGTGGATTTCGCGGGCCAGCCGGGTCCGCTCCGCCAGTGTTCCGGCCTCATGCTGGCTGCGGGCGAGCTCGGCACGGGTCCGCCGGAGCTCGGCAGCGGCCCGGCGCTGGTTTTCTGCCTCAACGAACAGGGCACGGTAGGCCAGGCCGGTCACCACCGCGAAGGCCGCGCCGAAAGCCGGCCCCAGCACCATCGGAAGTTGCAGGGCGACGCCGGCCGGGCCGCCGTTGTGGAACCACAGCGCTGCGACCACCAGCACCGTGCTGGCCGCAATGGCGGCCAGGGCGGGGCATCGGGGCAGCACGTGGAGCTGCAGGAAGAACAGCGGAAAGGCCAGCCAGGCGAAATCGGCGCTGCCCCAGACGAGCAGCAGCCATAGCAGGCACACCGCGCCGAGCCACCAGGCCGAATACGGCCGCGGATCGAAACGGTCGGGGCGGACGGAGTGGCGCTTCTCCAGCACGGTGCCGGCCAGGTAGACGCCCGCCAGGGCAAGGACCAGCGCCAGGCTGATCCAGCCGGATCCGCGGACTCCTGCGGCCAGCAGCCGGCCGAGCGCAACCAGCAGCAATACGGCAAATCCCACGTGCAGGCTGACCCGCAGGACCCGCAGGATGACGGCCGCGCCGGCGGGTTCCCCCGTCACCGTGCTGCGTCCGCCGTCCATGCGTTCAGCCTAGCGCCGGGCTGCCCACCGCGGGCCGCTGCAGGCCGTTGCCGGGGCAGGATCAACCAATCGGTTGATCCTGGGACCAACCGAACCGCCGCGCGGGACCATCCGGAGGCCCGATGGCACGGTCCGCCCGGGCGGCGAGAGTGGAAAGGAAGACTCCACCACCACAGAAGGACTCCAATGTTTCTCGCTCTCCGCGACATCCGCTTCGCCAAAGGCCGCTTCGCGCTGATGGGCGGCGTGGTCGCCCTCATCACCCTGCTGCTGGTGATGCTCTCGGGGCTCACGGCCGGACTTGGCAACCAGTCGACCTCCGCCATTGCCGGCCTGCCGGCGGACCAGATCGCGTTCGGGGCCCCCGCCGGCAGCACACCCCAGTCCTCCTATACCGAATCCGAAGTCACCGGGGCGCAGGTAGCCGGTTGGGCCGGACGGGACGGCGTCAGCAGCGCGGAAGCCCTGGGCATCAGCCAGGGTCGGCTGCAGGCCCTTGGCGCCGGAGGCGTGCCGGCAGGAACGGCCAACGTCGCCGTGTTTGGCACCGGAGCCGGAAGCAGCCTCGCCCCGGTACCTGTGGCTGACGGCACGGTGGTGATCGGGTCCGGGCTGGCCAGGGACCTGGATCTGTCAGCCGGCAGCAGGGTCGCCGTGGGCGGCACGGAACTGGCCGTCGCTGCCGTTGTCCCGGATCAGTGGTACTCCCACACGGGCGTCGTCTGGACCGCGTTGACGGACTGGCGGAAGGTGGCCCATCTTGCCGGAAAGGACACAGTGGGCACCGTGATCGCGGTCAGCTTCGACCGGGGCGCGAGTGTTGACGTGGCCGCGGCCAACCAGGCGGCCGGCACCGTCAGCGCCGGCCGGGAAGGGTCCTTCCAGGCCCTTGGCTCCTACCGCAGCGAGAACGGTTCGCTCATGCTGATGCAGGCGTTCCTGTATGGCATCTCCGCTCTCGTGATCGCAGCATTCCTGACCGTCTGGACCGTGCAGCGTACCCGGGACATCGCGGTCCTCAAGGCCATGGGAGGGTCCGCGGGCTACGTGCTCAAAGACGCCATGGTGCAGGCCGCGGTGGTGCTGGTGGCCGGCGCCGCCACGGGTGGTGCGGCGGGCGTGGTGGGGGGCCTTTTTGCCGCCGGGGCCGCCCCGTTCCTGACCACTGTGCAGACCACGCTGCTGCCGATCGCCGGGATCGTGGTCCTGGGGCTGGCCGGCGCGGCGCTGGCGGTGCGGGGCGTTACCCGCGTTGACCCCCTGCTGGCGCTCGGCGGCAACTGACACCTCGTCTACCAGACCAAACCCGTAAAACATTCCCTGAAAGGCATATCTATGGAATCCGCCCTGCAACTCACCAACGTCACCCTCGAATACCCCGACGGGGACACCGTCCTGCGGGCCCTCGACAACGTCAGTCTTGACGTTGGACGCGGCGAATTTAGGTCCCTCGTTGGACCATCCGGCTCGGGAAAGTCGTCACTGCTGGCCGTGGCCGCCACCCTGGTCCGCCCGACTGCCGGAACAGTTATGGTGGCAGGGAACGACGCCGGAGCCCTCACCGATGCCGGGCGGACCGCCCTGCGCCGGGACCATATCGGCATCATCTTCCAGCAGCCGAATCTCCTGCCGTCCCTCACCGCCGTCGAGCAGCTGGTCATCACCGCGCACCTGCGGAGTGAATCTCTCCGCGGGGCAATGACCAGGGCTGCCGGCCTGCTGGAGCGCGTGGGCCTTGGCGGGGCCCTGGACAAGCGCCCGCACCAGCTCTCCGGCGGCCAGCGCCAGCGGGTCAACATCGCCCGGGCACTGATGGCCAGCCCGGCGGTGCTGCTGGTCGACGAGCCGACGGCGGCGCTGGACCACAACCGCAGCGCCGGGATTGTCCGGCTGCTGCGCGAGGTCACGGACGAGTTTGCGGTGGGGACCCTGATGGTCACGCACGACACCGGGATGGTGGCTTACACGGATGCCGTGGCCACGATGCGGGACGGCCGGCTCTCGGCGGCGGAACTCCCCGTGCCCGCGTAGCGGCGCCGCTCCCGCCTGGCGGAGCCGCCCCTGCCTAGTGACCCAGCTCGGGGACTGCCAGGCCGAAGACGTCCTTCAACGCGTGCCGGGCCGCATGGAAACCTGGCATTCCGGTCACCCCGGGCCCCGGAGGCGTCGACGAGGAACAGAGGTACAGTCCCGGCACCGGGGTCCGCCACGGCACCGGGCTGAGGACCGGCCGCCGGAGCAGGCCGCGCAGGCTCATGGCGCCGGCGCTGAAATCCCCGCCGACGTAGTTCGCGTTGTAGGTGCCGAGTTCCGCCGCGGTGGTCACCCGCATCCCGACAATAAGGTCGCGGAAGCCGGGCGCGAAGCGCTCAAGCTGGGCCACGACGGCGCCGCCCATGTCGATCGTGGACCCGGCCGGGACGTGGCAGTAGGTCCACAGGACGTGCCGGCCGGCGGGGGCGCGGCCGGCATCGAAGCGGGACGGCTGGGAGACCAGGACATATGGCCGGTCAGGGTGGCGCCCGGCCGCCACGGCGTGTTCGGCCTCGGCGGTTTCAGCGCGGGTCCCGCCGACGTGGACCGTCCCTGCATCGGCGAGTTCCGGGGCGGCCCACGGGGCGGGGCCGGACAGGATGAAATCGACCTTGCAGGCGGCGTTGCCGAAGCGGAACCCTTCGAGCGCCCGGCGGTAGGCGCCCGGGAGCCGGTCCCCGGCGATCTGCAGGAGTCCGGGAGGTGCCACGTCCAGCAGGGTGGCCCGGACAGGAGGAAGCTCAGCAAGGGATCCGATGCTGGTGCCGGTTTCCACCACTCCGCCGTGCGCCTCGATGTCCGCCACCATCGCGCGTGCGATCGCGGCCGAACCGCCTACCGGGATGGGCCAGCCGCCGGCGTGGCCCAGCGCACCCAACATCAGCCCTGCGCCGGCGGCAGACAGTGAAGGCAACGGCGCCACGGCGTGGGCCGCAACCCCGGTGAGGAGGGCCGGAGCGAGATCGTCCCGGAATCTGACATCCCACAGGCGCGAACCCTGCTCCAGGGCCCGCAACGCGAAGACCCCGGCCGCGGCCGGGTGGCGTGGCAGCCGGAGCAGCTGGTTCAGGGTCAGGTCCAGGACGCCCTCCAGCCTGGCCAGCAGGGGCGTCATCAGCCGCCGGTAGGCGCCGCCATCGCGTCCCAGGCCGGCGACGGTCCGCTCCAGCGAGCGGTAGCCGAGGGCCGCCCGGCCGCCGTCGAGCGGAGCCGCGTGCGAGAGTTCCGGCACTTCGAACCTGACCCGGTCCGCCAGTTCGAAGTTCCGGAAGAACGGCGATGCCAGGGCCATCGGGTGCACAGCCGAGCACACGTCGTGAAGGTGGCCGGGTTCGATCAGTTCCGTGGTCCGGAGGCCGCCGCCGGGGCTGGCTGCCGCCTCGTAGACGCGCACCGCCAGTCCGGCGCGGGCCAGAGTCACGGCGGCCGCGAGCCCGTTGGGTCCGGAACCGACGACGGCGACGTCAGGCACGGGAATCAGGCGTCCGTGCGGGCACGCCGCCAGGGCAGCACCGACGCGGCCGGCCGCCGGAGATTCACCGCAAACCAGTCGGGGGCGCCGTCGAACGGGCCGCCGTGYGGGTCGTCGGCGCCGCCGCGGCGCACGACGTCGTAGGCCGGGTCCCAGATCTCCCAGACAATGCGCGCCATCAAGTAGCCGGTGGCGAGCATGTGCGCCAGCACGGCGAGGACGTAGTACGGCATGTCGATGTTGTGCTGGGTGGGGCCGCCGCTGGTGACCTGCCCCAGATACATCCAGATGGCTGCCCAGTGCAGGCCCTCAATGGCCTGCCAGACCAGGAAGCCCCGCCATCTGGGCCGCGCCAGGGCCAGCAGCGGAATCAGCCAGATCACGAACTGCGGCGAGTACACCTTGTTGGTGAGGATAAAGGCGGCCACGATCAGGAACACCAGCTGCGCCAGCCGGGGCCGCCGCGGCGCCGCGAGGGCCAGGACGGCGATCAGCACGCACGCGGCCAGGAAGAGATTGAGGGCCAGTCCATTGACGGCCTCGGCCTCCAGTGGTTTCCAGCCCAGCCGGCCCGCCACCAGGTTGTACGCGAACCAGGGCGAGCTGTAGCCCGCCGGCCTCGTCTCGGTGAACTGGTAGAAGTACTTCCAGCCGGCCGGGTCGCCCGCCGCCGCCGGAATGTTCACGGCCAGCCACGTCGCCGCCGCCGCCCCCGCCGTGACGAGGAGGGCCCGGACCTTGCCGGTGCGCAGGGCGAGGACCAGCACGGCCCCGAGGATCAGCAGCGGGTAGAGCTTGGTCGCGGCGCCGAGTCCGATGAACAGGCCCGCGAGGAGCAGCTTGTTCCGGGCGAAGAAGTACATGCCGAGGGCCAGCATCGCCACGGCCCACATATCCCAGTTGATGAAGCCGGCGAGGACGATGCCGGGGGCAAGTGCCACCATGGCCCCGTCCCAGGAACGGCGGCGGGCGGTACGGGCCGTGGCCAGGACGGTGACGATCCAGACGGCAACCACCAGGGTGGCGTTGAGGTCGAAGTACGCGAGGACCCGGGTGGGGTTGACGCCGTCGCCGGGAAGCAGGAACGCAGTGGCCCCGGCAATAAAGCCCATCAGCACCGGGTATTCGAAGAAGCTTCCGGCCGTGACGAAGGGGAAGGCGCCGTCGCCGAGGCCCCGGTTCTTGAACAATTCGGGGAAGTCCGAGTAACAGGTCGCGTAGAACTGGCCGGGGGAGTCCCAGCCCTTGCTGCGGCAGTACCCCTTAATAAGCAGGGCCACGAGGGCTGCCAGGACGGTGAGGACCACCAGGACCCGTTCGACGGTGAAGAGTCCGGGGGAGACAATCCCCGGAGCCGTCCGCCGGCCGAGCGGTCCGCCGACGAGTTCCGTGAAGTTCCGCAGCAGCAGATCACTGCGGCTTGGGACTACCAGTCGGGTCCGCTTGCGGTTCTCCGGCGGCATTGTCTCCTGCATGCCTCGAGCTTACCGGGGCCGACGGGCCGTGCGGGGAAGGACCGGGACGGCGTCCCGGCGCTGCCGGTGGCCGTTAAGCCCGCCCGGCGAAGCTCAGCGTTGCAGGTTAAGTCGCAGGTTAAAAGGGAGGAGCCCACGCGTAGCCGCGTGGGCTCCTTGCGGATCAGGTGCAATGGTCACCATCGGATCCTCCTTCGCCGGGTACCGTGACGGCCGTCGGCCTGAATGGGACGGCACGGCATCAACGGAGCAGTCCCATCTGATGCATTGCGAGGTAGATGTCTTCGCGCCGCTGCTCGAGCAGCCGGGCGTTGAACTCCGATTTGTCCCGGATCGCGGGCCGCGGGTTGAAGATCAGTACGTCTTTCAGTTTTCGGATCATGGTGGTCACCTCCTTTCGGGGAGCGTGGGCGTTCTGCGCGTTCCGGCGTGGGGCGGTGCCGGGATGTGGTTTCGCTGCGATGGTCACAGTGGGCCTTTCTGGTTGGAGAAATAAAAGTAATTGGGCACAGCAATTAAGCCCTCAATTTGTTGAAGAACAGTATGTTTTAGGCATAGGAATGCCCGGTACTAATACGGTGGTTTTCGCAAATGCGAAGAATGGCCCCTGCCGCTACGTGCCGCACCCCAACAGGAAGCTGGGTTCCGAACTATGGGGTATTGCACTGGTTACTGCTATGGGGGTGTGTTGCGCAACCGCGTGGGTCCGCTGGGCCAGACATACCGGCCGGGTCATCCCGTGGGATGGACCTGGCAACCATTCCGGGCCGGCGTTACGCCGGCGGGAGGATTGTTTAGGCGGGCAGTCCGGTTTTCGGGCGCGCGGCAGCGTCAGAGGCCGGGTTCGCGGTGACGTTGTACATCCATCCGCTAGTCAAAATATTCATTTCCCAACCTCCTTTTCTGATCTGCCGTAGCTCCGGCTGACTGGCCGGGCGACGCGCGCCGTGACCCTGGCAAGCCGCTCTGGGGTCAGAAATAAAATTACACTACAAATGCGGAGTTTGACCACTTAAATGGGAAATATTCCGCAAAATATTTTTTGCGTCGGGTTTATAGTCCCCAGCGGACCACGGCAGGCGTCTTCTTATCCCAGCCAAGCGTGCACACTTTTGCGGTGCCGAGCACAAAATRGCGGCCTTCATGGGCGTCCAGTCCCAGCCACCGCGCCGTCAGGATCCTGGAGAAATGGCCGTGGGCCACGATCAGAACGTTGTCCAGGCCCGACTCAAGTACCCGGGCCACGATCTTGTCCGCACGGGCAGCGACATCGTCGAGTGATTCCCCGTTGGGCACCCCGTCCGTCCAGATCAGGTAATCGGGGTTGTCCTTGCGGATCAGATCCGAGCTGATGCCCTCGTACTCGCCGTAGTCCCACTCGACGGCCAGGGGTTCGAGCTGCGCGTCCGGAAACCCTGCCAGCTCCGCCGTCCGCCGGGCCCGGCGCAACGGGGAGGTAAGGACC
>NZ_JBFTNO010000103.1:0-11800 GCF_056397525.1 Arthrobacter sp. 05L45_2
GGACAAGTACCTCAAGGACCCCACCCAGGCCGCCCAGACGAGCTTCTGGGACCTGCTGGCCAACAGCTTCCCTGCGCTGATGAAGGGCCTCGGCAACACCGTCCTGGTCACCGCGATTTCCTTCGCCCTGGCCATGCTGATCGGCCTGTTTATGGGGTTCTTCAAGATCTCCACCAGCGTCATCCTGCGCGGGATCGCCACCACCTTCGTCAGCGTTTTCCGGGGGACCCCGCTGCTGGTCTGGGCGTTCTTCTTCTACTTCGGCATCCCGCAGCTCACCGGCCAGCCCATCGACATTTGGGTGGCCGCCGTGCTCACGCTCAGCCTCAACTCCGGCGCCTACATCACGGAGATCGTCCGTGGCTCCATCCAGTCGGTGGACCCGGGCCAGCTCGAAGCCAGCCGCAGCCTGGGCCTGGGCTACGCGAAGTCCATGCAGAAAGTGGTGGTCCCGCAGGCCTTCAAGATCATGACACCTTCGCTCATCAACCAGCTGATCATCATGCTGAAGGACAGTTCGCTGCTGCTCGCAATCGGCTTCGCCGAACTGCTCTACCAGGGCCAGCAGATCTACGCCGGCAACTTCAGGATCACCGAAACCCTGCTGATCGTCGCGGTGATGTACTTCGTTGTCATCATGCTGCTGACAAAGCTGGCCAACGTCGCGGATAAGAGGTTCAACAAATGAGCACGGCAGTCACTGCACCCAGCAAGATCTCGGTCCGGGAGCTGAAGAAGTCCTTCGGTTCCAACGAGGTCCTCAAAGGCATCAACGCCGAAGTGGCCGAAGGTGAGGTGGTGTGCGTGATCGGTCCCTCGGGCTCCGGCAAATCCACCTTCCTGCGCTGCCTAAACAAGCTTGAGGACATCACCGGCGGCCACGTCACGGTGGACGGCTTCGATGTCACCGATCCTAAGGTGGACATCAACGAGGTCCGCCGGCACATCGGTATGGTCTTCCAGCACTTCAACCTGTTCCCGCACATGTCCGTCATCGAGAACATCATGCTGGCACCCGTGGAATCGAAGAAGCAGAGTAAGGACCAGGCCCGCGAGAACGCCCTGAAGCTCCTGGACCGCGTCGGGCTCGCGGAGAAGGCCGACGCCCGCCCGGCGTCGCTCTCCGGCGGCCAGAAACAGCGCGTGGCGATCGCCCGGGCCCTGGCCATGAACCCGGACATTATGTTGTTCGACGAAGCCACCTCGGCGCTGGACCCGGAGATGGTGGGCGAGGTACTGCAGGTCATCAAGGACCTCGCACGCGAGGGTATGACGATGGTGCTGGTCACCCACGAGATGGGCTTCGCCCGCGAAGTGGCCGACCGGGTCCTGTTTATGGCCGACGGGGTCATCTGCGAGCAGGGCGGACCGGAGGACCTCTTCGGCAACCCGCAGCAGGAGCGGACCCGGGAGTTCCTCTCCAAAGTCCTGTAGGCGCTGTTCCTGCTGTCCGGGCCGTCCCCAAGGGGCGGCCCGGACGCGGATAAGCTGGTGTGATGGCAGGACACGTGTGGCTGATCGCCCTGAAGAAGCTCGACGACGACGCCCGCGCCATCAAGCTCGGCGAGGTCGCCGGCCTTGAGCTCGGGGCAGGCCAACGCCGGTTTGTCGGAGACCCGTTGCGGATGATGCTCCTGGGYCTGGAAGAGGAGAGCCGCCACCCCTACGTCATGGACTCCAACGGCTCGGCCGTCGGCGTCGTGACCCTGCAGTCCGGCGCCGGGCGCGCCGCAGGGTGGGCCGATGACGGATCCGCCTGGCTGCTGCGCGGCTTCCTCGTGGACCACCGGCAACAGGGGCAGGGATTCGGCACCGCGGCCGCGGTGGCGGCCGTCCGGGAAGCGGCCCGGCTGACCGCCACGCTGGGCGGTGACCAGCGCGGCGTCGTGCTCTCCGTCAACGAGGCAAACCCGGCCGGGCAGGCCGCCTACCGCAAGGGCGGCTTCGAAGACCGCGGGCAGTACCTCGGCGGCGACGCGGGGCCGCAGCGGACCATGTACCGGGGGTTCTGAAGGGCCGGCCGTAGACTGGCGCCCATGACAGCAGACGCGGAAGTGGACCCCCGGACCGAGCCCTTACAGCACGCCGATGAGCGCACCACCCTCACCGGTTTCCTGGCCTGGCAGCGCCAGACCCTGGAGCTGAAGTGTGCCGGCCTGACCCCCGATGAGCTGGCCCTTGCTGCCGTTCCCCCGTCCACCCTCTCGCTCCTGGGCCTGGTGCGGCACCTGGCCGACGTCGAGCAGTATTGGTTCCAGCAGGTGCTGGCTGGCGAGGATGTCCCGGCACGGTTTCATTCTGCCGCCGACCCTGACGGCGACTTCGACGGCGCAGAGCCCACGGCCGCGGGCGTGGCGGAGGGGTGGCAGGCCTGGCGCGAGGCCGTGGACTTTGCCGACTCGTTTGTCGCCTCGACGCCGGACCTTGGCTTTACCGGCACAGACCGGCGGCGCGGTCCCATCTCGCTCCGCTGGTTGCTGGTGCACATGATCGAGGAGTATGCCCGCCACAACGGCCACGCCGACTTCCTCCGGGAACAGATCGACGGCAGCACGGGGGAGTGACGGGGGCGGGGTCTGGGAGCCAGGGCGGGCCGGACGGTCGGGCCACGCGGTCACGGGGTCGCACAGGGGAGGCCGGCAGCCCTTGACGGGGGAAGCCCGGTCCGCCGATAGTGAAGACCGGACCCACAGGGAGAGGTGCGCCATGGGCAAAGCCGGGACGACCGTCGAACCGATTGTGCAGGAGCTGCACCTTCCGGCCGGCTTGGCGGGGCCGGATGCGATAGCCGTCGACGTGCGTTGCTTCCTGGTCCCGCACGCCAAGGGACTTCTGTTGGTCGATGCGGGTCCGCAGGGAAGCGCAGGGCCGATAGCGGCGGCCCTGGCCAGACTTGGTGCTGCTTGGAGCGACATTTCAGACGTTGTGCTCACCCACTCCCACCCGGACCATACGGGCGGCCTCGGCGAGGTGCTCGAGGAGTGCCCCACTGCGCGGGTCTGGGCGGGCGCGGCGGATTGCGCGGCCATTGCCGCAGGTGCCGCGTTGCAGCCGTTGAATGACGGCGACCGGGTCCGGAATCTCCAGGTGCTGGCAACTCCGGGCCACACGCCGGGGCACATCAGCCTGCTGCACGACGACGGCATCCTCTTCGTCGGCGACGCTGTCGCGACCGTCGGGGGCACCATGCGACGGGCGCCGGAGGTGTTCACAGCTGACGCCGAAGAGGCCGAAAAATCCCTGCGGCGGCTCGGATCGCTTACCGCAGGACGGTGGCTCTTCGCGCACGGACCCGAGGTCCCCGACCCCGCCGGCGAGCTGAGCGCACTGCTGCAGGACAGGCATTGACGCCGCCATTGACCTCCGCCGCCGTGGTCAACTAATGTTGACGCCGGAGGTGCGCGATGGAGACATTAATCGGAGCGATGGGCGGCAAAGGTCCCGCCGAGGCACTCAACGCGGTTGCCGAATTCCGCAAGGAGCTGGCTCGAACAGAAACCGAGGCGGTCCTGCGGGCGCGCCAGGCCGGACTCTCGTGGGAAGCCATAGCCGTCTGTCTTGGCGTGAGCAAGCAGGCGGTGCACAAGAAGTACGGACGTCGATAGGCCGGCCGGTAAAGGTGCTGCCTGGGCGCCCGGAACAAAGAAAGACCGGCCCGGGGTAATTCCCGGGCCGGTCTTTGTGCTTACGGCTCGCCGTCCAATGGACCAGGGCCGTGCAGGCGCGCCGCGGGCTAAACCCGGGGCGGCCGCACGCTTTGGCTAGACGCCGTAGTAGAGCTCGAACTCGTACGGGTTCGGGCGCAGCGACAGCGGGCGGATTTCGTTCTCGTACTTGTACTCGATCCAGGTGYCGATGAGGTCCTGGGTGAAGACGCCGCCGGCCTGCAGGAACTCGTTGTCCTCGGCGAGGGCATCCAGGGCTTCCTCGAGCGTGCCCGGGGCCTTGGGGATGTCCTTGGCTTCCTCGGCGGGGAGCTCGTAGAGGTCCTTGTCGATCGGAGCCGGGGGTTCGATGCGGTTGCGGATGCCGTCGATACCGGCCATCAGCTGGGCAGCGAACGCCAGGTATGGGTTGGAGGAGGGGTCCGGCGCGCGGAACTCGATGCGCTTGGCCTTCGGGTTGGAGCCCGTGATCGGGATGCGGATACCGGCGGAGCGGTTGCCCTGCGAGTAGACCATGTTGACCGGGGCTTCGAAGCCCTTGACCAGGCGGCGGTAGGAGTTCACCGTCGGGTTGGTGAAGGCCAGGACCGCGGAGGAGTGCTTCAGCAGGCCGCCGATGTACCAGCGGGCGGTGTCGGACAGGCCGGCGTAGCCCTTCTCGTCGTAGAACAGCGGCTCGCCGCCGTTCCACAGCGACTGGTGGCAGTGCATGCCCGAGCCGTTGTCACCGAAGACCGGCTTCGGCATGAACGTGACCGATTTGCCCCAGGCATCGGCGGTGTTCTTGATGACGTACTTGAACTTCTGCAGGTCATCTGCCGCGTGGGTCAGCGTGGTGAACTTGTAGTTGATCTCAGCCTGGCCGGCGGAACCGACCTCGTGGTGGCTGCGTTCGACCTCAAGACCGGCCTCGTCCAGGGCGATGCACATGGCGTCGCGCAGGTCAGCCTGCTTGTCTGTCGGGGCCACCGGGAAGTAACCGCCCTTGACGGGGGTCTTGTAGCCGAGGTTGCCGCCCTCTTCCTCGCGGCCGGAGTTCCAGTGTGCTTCCTCGGAGTCGATTTTGTAGAAGCTGCCCTGCGGGGAGGACTGGTACTGGACGTTGTCGAAGACGAAGAACTCGGCCTCGGGAGCGAAGAACGCGGTGTCGGCGATGCCGGTGGAGGCCAGGTAGGCCTCAGCCTTCTCGGCCACGCCACGCGGGTCGCGGTGGTACGGGTCGCCCGTGCGCGGGTTGACGATGGAGAAGTTCAGCGCGAGGGTCTTCTCAATGCGGAAGGTGTCAACGAACGCCGTCGTCACGTCCGGGATGAGCTGCATGTCCGACTCGGCGATGCCCTGGAAGCCTCGGATCGACGAACCGTCGAAGAGCTGGCCGTTGACGAAGAAGTCCGCGTCCACGCTCTTGGCGGGAACGTTGAAGTGCTGCTGAACGCCCGGCAGGTCGGTGAAGCGGATATCAACGAATTTGATGTCTTCGTCTTTGATGAACTTGAGGACTTCGTCCGCAGTCTTGAACATCTATGCTCCTTACGCATATAAAAAGATCTGGCCGTCAGGCCGTGTGGTCCAGCGCAGTACACCCGCCGGGCGAACGCAGTTCACCCTGCCAGCGATGCCCTAGCAACTGTTACCACCCTAAGGACACGGGATTTCCCCTCGGTGTCCGCTTTGTTTCGGGCAGGTTACAGAATGCACTGACGTGTTAAACCTAGACGCTGTCCACAGTGTGGCCTATCCGCGTCCGCTGTGTGACCTACTTTCGTCCACGATGTGAACATGGGGACCCTGCGGTCCGGGCCTGGCCGGGACCCGTCCGAATGAGGTCCGTATGAGGCCAGGTGCCTTCCGGCCGCCGCGGGGTTGAGGCCCGGGAACCGATAGGCTTGGGGTGTGGTTGATCGTAAAGACATAGGCTCCTGGCTCAGCGGACCGGACACGTCCGGCATCTCCAAATACCCGGGCGAGCGGCTGGGCCTGCCCGAGTCCGGCCCGGGGTCGATCGCCCGCGCGGGCCGGCGAATTGTCGCCATCTGCATCGACTGGGGCATTGCCATGTTGATCAGCAACTTTGCCTTCGCCGGGGATTCCTGGGCCACCCTGGCCGTGTTCGCCGTCGAACAGGCGCTGCTGGTCGGGACCCTCGGCTACAGCATCGGCCACCGCGTCATGGGCATCCACGTCACCCGGCTCGACGGTGGCCCGGCCGGACCGCTCCCGGGCTTGGTCCGCAGCGTGCTGCTGTGCCTGGTGATCCCGGCTGTTATTTTCGACCCGGATCGCCGCGGTCTGCACGACAAGGCCATGAACACGGTGCTCGTCCGCCGGTAGCTTCTCACGTTTTGTGCCGGCGAGGGTGAGGGTGCCTTGCTTGGCGGCCCGGTGCCACTCCTGGCGCGATACCGACACTCCGATAGGCAAGTCATCGCCGCCGTGCGTGTCCAAAGCGCGTCGGTTTGCCGAAGATGGCCGCTATGACACCCGTCGAAGCGGCCATTTGTGGCGAAGCGTCTCGTTTCTGAGGCGTGGGTGGATTACGGGGGACTAGACCGACGTCGTCGTCCCAAGCAACCAACCAGGTGCCCGGGAATTGCCAACCGTGCCGCTGTGCCCTGGACCGCAGCCCAAATGTGGCTGCAGCGTCGCCGGGGGACGCACCTACAACGTCGATCTGCCGTATATGGCCGCTATGACCCCCGTCGAAGCGGCCATTTGTGGCGAATGGTGTGCGTCCGTTGACGTATGAGCTCTCCGGGGGCGTCGGACAACATCGTCGTCCCGCGCAACCAATCAGGTGCGAGGAATGCGCAACCGCGCCGCTGGGACGCACTTGCGACGCCGAATTGACGAATATGGCCGCTATGACACCCGTCGAAGCGGCCATTTGTGGCGAAGCGTCTCGTTTCTGAGGCGTGGGTGGGCTACGGGGGACTCGACCGACGTCGTCGTCCCAAGAAACCAACCAGGTGTCTGGGAATTGCCCAACCGCGCCGCTGTGCCTGCACAGCACCCCGAACCTGGCTGCCGCGTTCGCGGGGACGCACCTCCGACGTCGATTTGCCGCATATGGCCGCTATAGCGCCCTCAAAGCGGCCATTTGTGGTGATCGGATAGGAGTCGCGCAACCGCCGACGGCGACGGGACTAAGCAAGGGGCCGGCGTCGGAAGCGCGACGGTGCTGAGGTCGGCGTTGGAGGTTGTGGGCCGGTCGACCTTGGAGGCTGGCCTCAAGCCCGGCGGACCTGGATGCTGGCTCAAAGCCCGGCGGCCTTGGAGGCTGGCCTCAAGTCCGGCGGACCCCTGCCCCTAGACCCGGGCCGATTCCTCGACCGGCGTCGACGCGACTCCACGCGGCTCCGCTCCCAGGTGACCATGGCGGGCTGCCCAGTGCTCGAACCAGATGGTGGTGAACGGCAGCACGGCGGAGAGTCCGGCGAACAGTGCCACCCGGAAGGGCCAGCGCTGCTGCCGCCAGAGCACCAGGGCGGCGATCCCGTAGCCGATGAAGAACGCGCCATGGACCGGCCCTGCAATTTGCACGCCCAGCTCCGTACTGCGGAGCACCCACTTGAGGAACATTCCTACCAGGAGCGCCGCCCAGCTGCAGGCCTCGGCAACGGCAAGGATCCGGAAGGTCTTGATGACGGCGGACTTTGCGGGGAGCTTCATGGACAGTCTCCAGGGTCGGTGGTGGCTGTGGAAGTGGCACGGGGCAGGGGGCAGGTGACGGGTTGCTGCGGCGGACCGCACCGAGCCGGACCCGCGCGGAAGGCCCGTCCGCCGCTAAACAAAACCGCCCCGGCTGCCGGCGTGATGCCGGTACCCTGGGGCGGTTCTGGAAAGCTGGCTCGGCGCGATCCGGCTAGCGGCCGCGGGCGGCCTTGCGGTCGGGACGAGCCTTGTAGGGATCGATGCCCTTGGGGATCGGGAGGCGGTTGCCGAGGGAGGAGATGCGCTTCGAAACGGTGTTGACCTCGGTCTTGGTCAGCTCGTTCTTCATCTTGCCCATCTTCTTGGCGACCTGGCTGATCGGCACCTGGCCCTCGCCGCGGCCGCTCTCGATCACGTGGATGGTGACGTTGGGCAGGATGCGCGAGAGGCGCTTGCGTTCGCCGTCGATCAGCGGCTTGACGCGGTGGCTGGGACCTTCGCTGACCAGCACGACGCCGGGACGTCCGACGGCGCGGAACACGGCGTCCTGCGTCCGGGGGTTGACCGCCACGGGCTGGTCTTCCGTGATCCAGCCACGGCGCAGGGTGCCCAGCGCGGCGCCCGAGGCGCCCGGCTGGTTCTCAATCTGGGCGAACGCGGCACGCTCGGCGCGCCGCGACAGGATCAGTGTGGCGGCCAGGATGCCCAGCGGAATACCGATGATCAGGCCGGTGATCCAGTTGTCCAGCAGGAAGCCCACCAGGAAGCTGACCGCGACCACGCCGAGGAAGGCCAGAAGCATAAGCCACGGAACCATGGGATCGTGGCGGCGGGTCATCTGGAAGACTTCGCGGATCTGCTTCAGCCGGCTGGGCTTCTTCGCCTTGGCCTCTTTTGGCTTGCGGGAGAAGAGGCCGCGCTTCGGCTCGTCTGCAGAAGACGTGGACGTGCTGGAGTCAGGGAAATTCGCCATAGTGCCTTAATTCTACGTGATGCACGGCTCAGGGCCGGACACCTGATGGTCCGGCGCCGGCCCTGGGCGGCAAGGGTGTGCGGGGTCGGTCAGGAGTGTGCCGCGAGCAGCGAGCTGGCTTCCTGGCGGGTGCTGCCGGAGGACTCGATGTGGGCGAGTTCGGCGGGGATTTCCCAGCCCTTCTTGCGCATTGCGGTGGCCCAGAGGCGGCCCGCACGGTACGAGGAGCGGACCAGGGGACCGGACATCACACCGAGGAAGCCGATCTCGTCCGCTTCCTGCTGGAGGTCCACGAATTCCTGCGGCTTGACCCAACGGTCCACGGGGAGGTGGCGTTCGGACGGGCGCAGGTACTGGGTGATGGTGATCAGGTCGCAGCCGGCCTCGTGCAGGTCACGGAGGGCCTCGGAGATTTCCTCGCGGGTCTCGCCCATGCCGAGGATGAGGTTGGACTTGGTGACCATGCCGAGGTTGCGGCCCTGGGTGATGACGTCCAGCGAGCGTTCGTACCGGAACGCGGGACGGATGCGCTTGAAAATCCGCGGGACGGTCTCGACGTTGTGCGCGAAGACCTCGGGCTTGGAGTCACAGATCGCGGCGATGTGCTCCGGCTTGCCGGAGAAGTCCGGGATGAGGAGTTCGACGCCGGTGCCCGGGTTCAGTTCGTGGATCTTGCGGACGGTTTCGGCGTAGRGCCAGACGCCCTCGTCTGCGAGGTCGTCGCGGGCCACACCGGTCACGGTCGCGTAGCGCAGGGCCATGGACTGGACCGAGCGGGCCACCTTGGTGGGTTCGAACATGTCCACGGGGGAGGGCTTGCCGGTGTCGATCTGGCAGAAGTCGCAGCGGCGGGTGCACTCGGAGCCGCCGATCAGGAAGGTAGCCTCCTTGTCTTCCCAGCATTCGAAGATGTTGGGGCAGCCGGCCTCTTCACAGACGGTGTGAAGGCCTTCCTTTTTGACGAGGTTTTTGAGCTGGACGAATTCCGGGCCCATCTGGACCTTGGCCTTAATCCACTCGGGCTTCCGCTCCACCGGGGTGGCCGCATTGCGCTGCTCGATCCGCAGCATCTTGCGGCCTTCTGGTGCCAGTGTCACAGTAGGGCTCCTTCATGGTTTGCAACTAGGGCTTCTTCATTGTTGCGCAATTCCTCGATGACCCGCGACACGATGTCGGCCGGAGCGACGTCCCGGCCGGTCTCCTGCGCGATGGTGGTGACCCCCGCGTCGGTGATGCCGCAGGCAATAATCTGGCCGTAGGGGGCGAGATCGTTGTTGCAGTTGATGGCGAATCCATGCATGGTCACGCCTTCGTGCACGCGGATGCCGATCGCGGCGATCTTCCGGTCGGGTCCTTTACTGTCCTGTTCGATCCAGACGCCGGCCCGGCCCTTGATTCGCACGGCGTCGATGCCGTAATCAGCGAGGACTGCGATCATGACTGCTTCCAGGCGTTCAACATAGTCGCGGATCCCGGCTTTGTTCTTCAGTTTGATGATGGGGTAGCCCACCAGCTGGCCGGGGCCGTGCCAGGTGAGCTTGCCGCCGCGGTCCACGGGCACCACAGGCGTCCCGTCGAAGGGGCGTTCGTGGTCCTCGGTGCGCTTGCCAGCGGTGTAGACCGGGGAATGTTCGAGCAACAGAACGGTGCTGGGTGCGGTTCCGGCGACGACCTTCTCGTGGAGTTCGCGCTGGATTTCCCAGCCGCGGGTGTAGTCGACGAATTCCGGAGCGAGACCCAGCTGGGAGAACTCAAGAGTCATGGCATCCAGCTTAGTCCCCGGCGCTCCAGCGAACCGATTGTGTGGCCAAGCTCTCACACCTGTGGATAACTTCTGCGGAAATCCCGCGGATCGGCTATCCCTGAGGTATGGACAACAACGTGCCCGCCAATTCCCTATTCCCCGGCCAGACGCCGGAGGTTCCCGGGTACGACGTCGGACGGCGGCTGGGGCGGGGCGGCAGCGCCGAGGTGTGGCTCGGTACGGACCTTGCTTCCGGGCAGGAGGTGGCATTGAAGTGCCTGACAGCTGCCATTGCCGGCGGTGGCCCGCCGGAGGACGCAGCCCGGAGCGCTGACGCGGAGGACGCGCTGCGGCGGGAGGTCCGGATTCTCTCAGTTCTCGACCACGAGCACCTGGTCCGGGCACATGGTGTTGTTCGAAACGTGCTGTTCACTGCCCATGGCAAGCCGCTGCTGGCGGACCTCGGGGTGGCGCGGATGCTGGTCGATCCGCCGGCGGAGGGCCGGGAGGGCACCAAGGGCTTCAGCGACCCCGCGCCGGTGGACGCCGTCCGGGMCGGGTTGCAGCCGGAGCGCGATGTCTACTCCCTGGCGGCCGTGGGCTGGTTCTGCCTCACCGGCAGTGCGCCCGGTCCGGAGCCTGAGCGGCCGCCCCTGACGCTGCTGGTGCCCGGAGTCCCCGCCGAACTCGCTGACGCCCTGGATTCCGGCCTGAGCGCTGACCGCCGCCTACGGCCCTCCGCCGCGGAGCTGGCAACATCGATTTACCGCAGTGCCGCCGCCACACCCGTGGACCTCTCCGTCTCCGTGCATGCCAGCGTCCTACCGCAGCTCCTGACCCGCCGCTCGTTCCCRATGAGCGCACGGGAACGGCGGGCCGCGCGGCTGAGGGCCTTGCGGCACCGGATGCTGCCCGGACGGAATCGCGGGCACAACGCCCTGGCGCATTCCGCGCCGCGACGTTCGCCGGTTCCGGCAGGTGCCGCCGCAGCCGGCCCCGCCTCGTCGGCACGGCATGCCTCCCGCTCCCGGCGGCGCCTGGGCGGGCGGGACACGTGGGGCGGCCGCTGGACCCGGGGTGGCCGAGTCGGCCCTAGCCGAAACTCCGGCCGGACCCGGGCTCCAAGTGTGGGGACGGGCCGGGCTCCAGCTGTGAGGTCGACCCGACGGCGGCGTCCGGAGATCCGCAGGGCGCTGGCCACCGGTGTTGTGTCAGTCCTCGTCCTTGCGGCCGGAGTGTTCGGAACGCTGTTCCTTGCCGGAAAGCTGGCGGCGGGAGAATGGGCTGCGGAAGTGCGGGCGCCGGACGGCTCGGCCGGCCGGCAGGCTTCCGCCACCGCGCCCCCGCTTACTGGCCGCACCACACCGGCGGGCCCGAACCCACCGGCCGTCCCGAACCCACCGGCCGTCCGCCCGGAAACCCCCGGCTCTGTGCCCGAGGACCTGCGGGGGTTGCTTGCGGCGCCCCGGCCCGAGGAGGCGGTCCGCGGTCTCGCCGGTCTCCGGTCCTATGCCCTCAGCACGGGCAACGTCGGCCTGCTGGCACAGGTGAACGCGCCGTCGTCGCCTGCCGCGGCGGCGGATGCCCTGATCGGCTCCCGGCTGGCGGCGTCCGGGCACGCCCTCGACGGATTCGAGGCGCACCTGTCCGGGGTGCTGCGCCAACCGGAAAGCACCGGTACGCGGGCCGTGGTGGCCGTCACCGTGGCCTCCCCGGCCTATCGGGAACGCGACGCCGCGGGGACGGTGGTGGCCGACGGCGCCGCAG
>NZ_JBFTNO010000104.1:0-10449 GCF_056397525.1 Arthrobacter sp. 05L45_2
GCCCACGTTCGCGAACCCCACCGGCGCCCAGTGGCCTGCCGAAACCGGGCGGGCCGTGCTGGAGACAGTCCGGCGGCATGGAGCCTTCCTCATTGAGGACGACTGGGCCCATGACCTCGCGATCGACTCCGAACCCCGGCCCGTGGCCGCCGCTGACGACGACGGCCATGTCATCTACCTCCGGTCACTCACCAAGAGCGTCTCACCCGCGCTCCGGGTCGCTGCGGTCATCGCCCGCGGGCCGGCCCGGGACAGGATCCTTGCCGACCGCGCCGCCGAATCCATGTATGTCAGCGGCCTCCTGCAGGCCGCAGCCCTCGACGTCGTCACCCAGCCGGGCTG
Source organism: Arthrobacter sp. 05L45_2 (assembly GCF_056397525.1). Classification (NCBI taxonomy): domain Bacteria; kingdom Bacillati; phylum Actinomycetota; class Actinomycetes; order Micrococcales; family Micrococcaceae; genus Arthrobacter; species Arthrobacter sp. 05L45_2. The sequence continues at coordinate 343 of NZ_JBFTNO010000104.1, forward strand.
GCGCGGCCATCTGCGGGGATTCCGGCAGCAGCTGAGGGGACGCCGGGACTCCCTTGTGGACAGCCTCCGGCAGTACGCCCCGGCGGCCGAAATCGCACACATTCCCGCCGGCGGGCTGAACCTGTGGGTCCGCCTGCCCGAGGGAACGGAGGTCTCCCGCCTCGCCAGGGAGTGCGAGGCCCGCGGGGTGGTCATCGCACCCGGGACCGAGTGGTTCCCGGCCGAACCGGCGGGACCCTACATCCGGCTGAACTACTCGGGCGAGAACCCCGAACGGTTCCCGGAAGCCGCCCGCATCCTCGGTGAGGCGCTCGCCGACACCGCCTGACGGGCCCGGCCGCCACCCGCCGGCGGTTGCGCCGCCCCCGGAGCCGCACCCGCCGTCGTCGTCCTTAAACACTTTCGGCACCCGCCATGGCGGGTGCCGAAAGTTGACCTGCGGTCCGGACTAGAAGGCCGGAGTCACGTCACCGTTGGGCCATTCCTTCTCAATGAAGGCCTTGACCTCGGGGGAGTGCAGCAGCTCGTCGAGCTTCTTGATCCGAGCATCGTCCTTGGAATCTTCACGCCAGGCCAGGAAGTTGGCGTACGGGTTGTTGTCCACGGACTCCACCGCCAGGGCGTTCTTGGTGCTCAGCCCGGCCTTGAGGATGAAGTTGCCGTTGATCAGGGCCAGGTCCACCGACGGGTCCTTGAGGTCGTTGATCAGCAGTTCCGGCTGGTTCTCGGAGAACTGGAGCTTCTTCGGGTTTTGCTCATCGCTGAGCGTCAGCACGGTGCTGTCATCCTTGATGTCCTTGACCAGCCCGGCCACCTGGAGGACCTTCAGGGCGCGGACCTGGTTGGAGGGATCGTTCGTGATGGCAACCTTGGCGCCGTCCTTGAGATCCTTGATGTTCTTGATCTTTTCCGAGAACGCGGCGTACGGCTCGATGTGCACGCCGGTGCCGTGGCCGAACTTGTAGCCCTTGGTCTTGACCTGGTCCTCGAACCACGGCAGGTGCTGGTAGAAGTTCGCGTCGAGGGAACCGTCGCTCAGCGCGGTGTTCGGCGTCTGGTAATCCTCGATCTCCTTGATGTCCAGCTTCAGGCCGGCCTTGGGGGCGAGTTCCTGGTTGATGAATTCAAGGATCTTGGCGTGCGGAACCGGGCTGGCGCCGACCTTCAGGGTGGCCGGTTTGGCCGGATCCAGGGTCGTGACCTGGGCGCTGGGGGTGGAGGAACCACCGCAAGCCGTCAGCGCCAGGGCAGTGACAATGCCGGTGGCCAGGAGGGTGAGTGACTTACGCATCGGATGCGTTCCTTTCGAAAGAGGCGGAGGACACGACGGCGGGCCGTGGTCCGCGCAGGTGCAGAGGGCGGCTACCCGCTGCAAGGCTGTGGTGGTTTGGTGCCTGGCTCAGCGGTGGTCGAGGCTGCGGGAAACCCGCTCGCCGACGAGCTGGATGACCTGGACGAGGACGACGATCAGGACGATGGTGACGATCATGACCGTGACGTCGAAGCGCTGGAAGCCGTAGTTGTAGGCCAGCTTGCCCAGCCCGCCGCCGCCGACGAGGCCGGCCATAGCGGAGTAGCCCACGAGGGTCACCACCGTAGTGGTGATGGCTGCAACGAGGGCAGGCAGTGATTCGCGCAGCATCACCTTGCTGATGACCTGCATGGTGGTCGACCCCATCACCTGGGCGGCGTCGATCTTGCCGTGGTGCACATCGCGCAGGCAGGATTCGACCAGCCGGGCGAAGAACGGGATGGTGCCGATGGAGAGGGACACGGACGCGGCGATCGGGCCCAGGCTCGTCCCGGTCAGCGCACGGGCCAGCGGAATGAGGGCAACCATCAGGATCGCGAACGGGATGGAACGCGTGATGTTGACGATCACGTCGCTGAGGATGCGGTTGGTAACAGGCATCGGGCGCAGGCCGCCGGGAGCGGTGACGTGCAGGAAAACGCCCAGCGGCAGGCCGATCAGCACCGTGAAGAAAGCCGAAATGCCGACCATCTGCAACGTTTCCACGATTGCGTCGGGGAGGGCCCGGACCAGGACGGGGTTACCGAAAATGTCATTCATTAGTTCACTCCTTCTTCCGCCGCTGCAGCCTCGGCGGACACGCGCTTTGCGCTGATGCCGCGATCGTGCAGGTAGCGCAGGACGGCGTCGAAGTCGGCGTTCTCGGCGAGCTGGACGCGGAGGTGGCCGAACTGCTGGCCGCCAAGGGTCTCGACGCTGCCGGCGAGGACGTTCAAATCCATGTCGAAGTGCCGGGCGACGCCGGTCAGGACGGGCTCCCTGGCGCTCTCACCGGAGAASAGGATYTCCAGGACCGGCCCGCGCTGCAGCGCGCCGTGCAGGGGYTCCGACGGCGGCAGCGGAAGCAGTGCGCGGGCCAGCTTGCTGTCGAGTTCGCCCGCGACGTCCTGCAGGGCCCCGTGTTCGATGATCCGGCCGCGGGACAGCAGGGAAAGGGAGTCGCAGACGCGCTTCACGACGTTCATCTCGTGGGTGATGATGAGCACCGTCAGCTGCAACCGCCGGGTCAGATCCTGGATCAGGTCCAGGATCTCCTCGGTGGTAGCGGGATCCAGGGCCGAGGTTGGCTCGTCGCACAGCAGCACCTCGGGATCCGTGGCGAGTGCCCGGGCGATGCCGACGCGCTGCCGCTGGCCGCCGGAGAGCTGGGACGGGTACGCGTTCTCGAAACCTTCGAGCCCCACCAGCTTCAGGAGCTCGGCCACGCGCGCGCGGATCTTGTCCTTGGGGGTCTTCACCAGTTCCAGCGGGTGCGCCACGTTGCCGGCCGCCGTCCGGGAGTCCATCAGGTTCGCGTGCTGGAAGACCATGCCGATGCGTCGCCGCGCAGCCCGGATCTCGGAGTCCCGCACGGAACTGAGCTCGGTGCCGTCAATGCTGACGGAGCCGGAGGTGGGGCGGTCCAGCAGGGTCAGGCAGCGGACCAGGGTGGACTTGCCGGCACCGGAGTGGCCGATAATCCCGTGGATCGAGCCTTTGGGCACGGAGAGTGTGACGCCGTCCAGCGCCACCACTTCCTTTTTGCCCTGCCGGTAGACCTTGCGAAGGTCGGTAACTGTGATCATTTATCCCTTGGCGGTCGGATTTGGGCGCGGAATAACACACGCCCTGTTCTGAACTAAATTATGTCAGCGGGGCAAAATGGCATCCACTCGCGCATAACATTCGTCACAAAGGGAATTTGGGTGCAGGAAATTTCGGATTCGGCGCCGGGTGGCGGGAATGGGGTGCGGGGTTGGGCGCACCGCGGAATCCCGGGGTGCCCTAAGGAGCCGCAGGGAGCAGGGACGCGGCTGTGATCTCCGTCCCAGCTACTTGGTGCCGGGCGGTGAGGGGGCTAGAAGTCGCCCCGGCCCGCGTCCTCGGGAGGCAGAACCGGCCAGTCGCCCTCGATCACGGCCGCGGGCTTGGTTTTGCGCAGGTAACTCTGGAAATCCGTGGCCTGGGCCGACGCCCACTCGATCTGGAGCTGGTGCAGATTCCCGGCCGGCATCCGCAGCTTGGGAAACTTTCCGGCCATGGCATCGAGCACCCGCAGGGTAGCCAGGGCATCGGCCGCCGAGGTATGCGCGTTGTCCAGGTTGACCCCGTACTCCTCGCAAAGGGCGGTCAGTGTCCGTTTGCCCTTGCGGTAGCGGTCCACCTGCTTGTTCATGATGAACGGGTCCAGCACCGGGAAGCGGCTCAGCTGCGGCACACCGTAGCGGGCCGACTCCGCGGCGAGCACCGTGAAGTCGTAACTGGCGTTGAAGGCGATTACGGGGACCCCGTCGTCGAACAGTTCCTGCAGGACGGCAGCCAGCTCCCGCGTCACCTCGGCGGCAGGCCGTCCCTCCCGGCGGGCCTGCTCGGTGGTGACACCGTGGACGTCGCTGGCCTCGGTGGGAATCTCCACCCCGGGATCCGCGAGCCATTCGTGTTCCTTGATGACCGCACCGTCGGCATCCACCACGGTGACGGAGGCCGTGACGATCCTTGCCGCGCGGGAGTTCCGGCCGGTGGTTTCGAGGTCAAACGCTGCGCGCGGAAGGGTATGCCAGGTGCTCATACTTCAACGCTACCCGCTGCCACCGACACTTCCGGCAACGCCCCGCGGTGAGGTCCGACGACGGTCCGTGGCGCTCCGCGACGGTAACCTTGGGTGCATGCGGACGGAGTATGTTGAGGCAGTGCTGGAGCTGGCGGCCATGGTGCCGGCGGGTACCGCCGTCGCATACGGGGATGTTGCCGAACTTCTTGGCTCCGGCGGCCCCCGCCAGGTCGGCTCCGTCATGAGCCACCACGGCAGCGCCGTTCCCTGGTGGCGGATCCTCAAGGCCAACGGGGACGCCCCACCCGGCCACGAATACGAGGCCCTCGGCCTTTACCTGGCCGAGGGGACACCGTTGCGCGGCAGCTATGAGGACTACAGGAAAACCGGCGAGGGCCGGTGGCGGGTGGACCTCGCGGCAGCACGGTGGGCGCCGTCGGAGCAGGACTTCGACCGGATTGACGCCCTCGCCGAGCGGCTCGAACGCGACCTGCATAGATTGTCGGTCCCCAATGATGAAATGACCGTGTGAGTAGCTCAACCACCACCAGCCCCACCTCCACCAGCCAGAACCGCTCCCGCCCGGCCGCGCCCGGAACCCCGGGTGGCGGAACCGGGCTACGGCTGCTGCCGCCCCGGATGCAGCACAGCGTCGTCCCGGTGCTCTCCCCGGACCAGCGCGACGCCGTCGAGCTCCGCCACGGCTCGGGCCCGGTGCTGGTTCCCGGGGCGCCCGGCACCGGCAAGTCCACGGTGCTGGTGGAAGCCGCGGTACGCCGGGCGCAGCACGAGGGCGTGGATCCGGAACGGATCCTGATCCTGGCTCCCAACCGGCTTGCCGCCGATGCGCTGCGTGACCGCTTCACGGCGCGCCTGGACCGCAGCCTGAGCACGACGCCGGCCCGCACCTGGGCGTCCTACGCCTTCGACCTGATCCGTCGGGCCAAAGCCGAGGGCATCCTTCCCCTGCCGCGTGCCCCGAAGCTGCTCTCCGGGCCGGAACAGGACCTCATCATCAAGGAACTCCTCGAAGGCCATGCCCAGCCGGGGCTGGAGCTTCCGTGGCCGGAGGACCTCGGCGCGGCCCTGCAGACCCGCGGCTTCCGGCAGGAGGTCCGCCAGCTGTTTGACAGGATCATCGAATCCGGGCGCACTGCAGAAGACCTCGCGGACCTCGCGGTGCGCTGCGGCCGGCCCGACTGGACGGCCGCGGCGGCCCTGTACGCCGAGTACCGGGACGTCCTGGACCTGCGGATGCCCGAATCCTTTGACCCGGCCGGCATCATTACGGCGGCACGCCAGATCTTCCAGGACGCGCCCGGCTTCCTGGCCGCCGAGCGGGACCGGCTCCAGCTGATCCTTGTCGATGACATCCAGGAGGCAAACCCCGCCGTCTTCGAACTGCTCGCCGACATCGCCGCCGGAAAGGACGCCCTTGTCACGTCGTCCCCGGACACCGTGGTGCAGGGGTTCCGCGGCGCCCGGCCGGACCTGGTAGCCGAACTGCCCCGGCTGCTTGCCCCCGCCGGGGGCACTGTGCTGGAGCGGCCGCTGTGGACGGCCCACCGCCACAGCCCGGCCGTCGCGGACGCCTGGCAGGGCGTCGCCGAGCGGATTTCGCTGCGGTCAGGCGGTTCCTCGGCTCGCCGGCTCGAGCAGCCGCACCCGCCGGCATCCGGAGGCAGCGGGGTTGTTGAGGCGCACCTGCTGCCCTCCCCTGTGCATGAACTGCGTTACGTCGCCCAGCGCATCCTGGAAGCGCAGCTCAACGACGGCCGGGACCTCTCGGACATCGCCGTGATCGTCCGTAACGGCGGCCAGCTCAGCCAGCTGCAGCGCCACCTCGCCGGCCAGGGCATCCCGGTCCGGATCCCGGTGGCCGAATCCGCCGTCCGGGACGAGGTGGCCGTCCGGCCGCTGCTGGACGCGTACGCCGTCGCCCTGGACCCCGCGGTCCTGACCCCCGAAGCCGCCGTCTCGCTCCTGACTTCAAGGATCGGCGGCGCAACCTCCATCGAATTGCGCCGGCTCCGCCAGTCCCTCCGCCGAGAAGAGCTCCTGGGCGGCGGCGGCCGGACCAGCGACGCGCTCCTCGTGGAGGCGCTGCTTGAGCCGGGTGCCCTGGCCACCCTTGGCATCGAGGGGCACTCCGCCCGCCGGGTCGCGAGGATGATCCAGGCCGGCCGCGAGGCCGCCGGCGCCCCCGGTGGCAACGCCGAGACCGTCCTTTGGGCCCTGTGGCATTCCACCGGCCTCGCCCGCCGGTGGACGGAGGCAGCCCTCTCCGGTGGGGCCGCCGGAGCCCGTGCCGACCGGGACCTGGACGCCATGATGGCCCTGTTCCACACGGCCGAACGGTACGTGGACCAGCTCCCCGGATCGGGCCCGGAGCAGTTCCTCGAGTACCTGGTCAGCCAGGAACTTCCCATGGACACGCTGGCGGCCCGCGCACAGCTGGAAGACGCCGTGGAGCTTATGACGCCGGCCAGCGCGGCGGGACGCGAATGGCCGGTGGTGATCGTCCCTGGGCTGCAGGAAGGCGTGTGGCCCAACACCCGGCTCCGCGGCGAACTGCTCGGCAGCACCCTGTTCGCCGACGCCGTCGAACACGGAGTCCAGTACGCCCTGCAGCTGGATCCGATGAGCCGGCTCCGCGAGATCCGCTACGACGAGCTCCGCAGCTTTTCCACTGCGGTTTCCCGCGCCCGGGAAGTGCTGGTCTGCACCGCCGTCTCCTCCGAGGATGAACAGCCGTCCTCCTTCCTCGATTACGTCTCACCCCTGCCTCCGGATCAGGACCGCCGCGGATTCACCCCGGTGGAACGGCCGCTGACCCTGCGCGCGCTGGTCGCGGAGCTGCGCCAGTACGCCCAGCTCGACGGCGGACACACCGACGCGGCCGAGGCGGCTGCCGTCCTCGGCGCGCTCGCGGCCGCGCAGCCGCCCGTCCCGGGAGCGCATCCGGACGACTGGTGGGGGCTGGCGCCGCTGTCATCGACGGAGCCGGTGGTGCCGCCCGGCGGCACCGTCTTCGTTTCACCCTCCAAGGTGGAGACGGTGCAGAAGTCGCCGCTGGACTGGTTTGTGCAGGCCGCCGGCGGAGAAGCCGCCACGGATTTCGCGCGCAGCCTCGGAACCCTGGTTCACGCCATCGCCCAGGACCTCCCCGATGCCTCGGGAGGCGAGTACGTGGCCGAGCTCCTCAAGCGCTGGCCGTCCCTGGGCATGAAGGACAACTGGGAAGGGAAACTCGATTACCAGCGGGCCGAGACCATGGTCCGTAAGCTCGCCCAGTACGTGCTGGTCATGCGGAGCGAGGGCCGCAGCCTGCTCGGCGTCGAGCAGGACTTTGAGGTGAAGCTTCCCGACGTAGCCCCCGCGGAGACTCCCGGGACCGGCGAGGCGTGGCCGGCCCGGCCCGCCGTGCTGCGGGGCCAGGTGGACCGGCTGGAGATCGACGCCGACGGGCGCCTGGTGGTGGTGGACCTCAAGACCGGGAAGCGCCAGCCCGGCAAAGCGGAGCTGGAACGCCATCCGCAGCTGGGGGCCTACCAGGCCGCTGTGCTTGCAGGAGGGTTCACCGGCCCGGACGACGGACCGCCCCCGCTGCCCGGCGGTGCCGTGCTGGCCCAGCTCGGCACCAGCACCAAGAGCCCGGGCGTGCAGAGCCAGCCGCCGCTCGATCCGGACGCGAACTGGGCGCTGGATCTGGTGGGCGAGGCCGCCCGCGTGATGTCCGGCAGCACCTTCGAAGCCCGGCACGACCCCGCCAAAGGCGGCCACGGCGGCCACGGCTGCAGGCTCCCGGAAGTCTGCCCCCTCTGCGCCCGCGGAAAGCAGGTCACCGAATGAACAACCAGACCGTGACGGACGGCCGGGACGCAGCTGTGAATCCGGGCGCTGTGGAGCCGGGCGGGGCCCTGCCGGCACCGCTGCCCGAGCCCCGGTTCAGCCCAGAGGAACTGTCGGCCATGCTGGGGGAGAAGAACAGCCCCACCGCCGAACAATCACTGATCATCTCCTCGCCGCTGGCGCCCCGGCTCGTCATCGCCGGGGCCGGATCGGGCAAGACCGCCACCATGGCCGACCGGGTGGTGTGGCTGGTCGCCAACGGCTGGGTCCGGCCGGAGGAGGTCCTCGGCGTGACCTTCACCCGCAAGGCCGCCGGCGAACTCGCTACCCGGATCCGGGCCAAACTGGCTGCGCTGGCACGGATCGCAGCCGCTGATCCCGGGCACAAGATATTCCCCGCCGGACTGCTGAGTACGGACGCGCTGGAACCCAAGGTCTCCACCTACCACTCCTACGCCAGCGGGATTGTCTCGGACTACGGCCTGCGGCTGGGCGTGGAACGGGACGTGGTCCTGCTCGGCGGCGCCCAGTCCTTCCAGCTCGCCAGTGAGGTGGTGGAGGCTTTCGACGGCGACAACCAGCACTTCCGCGCGGCCAAATCCACACTGGTCAAGGCGGTCATCCAGCTCGCCGGGGAGTGCGCCGAACACCTGCAGGATCCCATGCAGGTCCGGGCATGGCTGCTGGAGCGGGTCAGTGAGTTCGAAGCCCTTCCCTACCTCGCCACCGCCCGGAAAAACCCGACCCAGGCCGCGGGCGACCTCAGCGCACTGCTCCGGACCCGCGCCAGCGTCGCGGAGATGGTGGGCCGGTACGCGGAGGCCAAACGGGCCCGCGGCGCTCTGGACTTCGGCGATCTGGTTGCCCTCGCGGCCCGGGTGGCCAACGAGATCCCGGTCGCCGCCCAGACCGAGCGCCAGCGCTACAAAGTGGTGCTGCTGGATGAATTCCAGGACACCTCCCATGCCCAGCTGGTCCTGTTCTCCCGGTTGTTCGGCGACGGCCACGCCGTCACGGCGGTGGGGGATCCCAACCARTCCATCTACGGCTTCCGCGGCGCGTCAGCGGGCCAGCTCTTCCATTTTGTCCGCGAATTCCCGGTCAAGGTGGCCGGCAGCGGCACCCGCGATGCCGGCAGCGTGCCGGCGTTCGCGCTCGCTCCAACGTCGTACCTGACCACCGCCTGGCGCAACGGCCGGAACATCCTCCAGGCCGCGAACGTCATCTCGGCCCCGCTGAGCAAGGCGGCGGCCCAGACCGGCGCAGCGGGGGCCCGGGACAGCGCCGGGACGGTTGAGGTCCCACCGCTGCAGCCCAGCCCCGCCGCGGTCCAGGGCCGGGTGGTGATGGGCCGGTTCGGCACTGACGAGGACGAGGCCGCGGCCATCGCCTCCGACGTCCTGAAGTTCCGCCGCACGGACTTCAACGCCGACCAAGCCGAGCCGGAGCCGCCCGCCATGGCCGTGCTGTGCCGCCGCCGGGCCCAGATGGAGTGCATCCGCCGCGAATTCGAGGCGCGCGGCATTCCCTACGAAATTGTCGGACTCACCGGCCTGCTGGACACCCCCGAAATCGTCGACCTCGTGGCGACCCTCCGGGTGCTGGCCGATCCGGGCCGCTCGGACTCCCTTATGCGGTTGCTGGCMGGCGCGCGCTGGCGGATCGGCCCGGGGGACCTGATGGCTTTCCGCGACTGGTCGAGCCACTTGGCCAGGCGCCGGGGCCGCCCGGGTTCTCCCGGGAGCGGGGACCCCGACGCCGATCCCGCCACGGACGACGACGCGGCGGCGGTCATCGAGGGTGACCTGACGGACGCCGCGAGCCTCGTCGAGGCGCTGGACTGGCTGCCCCGCCCGGACTGGACATCCGCGCACGGCCGCCGCCTGAGCCCGGAAGCGCAGGAGAGGCTGCAGCGGCTCTCGGCGGAGCTCCGGCAATTGCGGAGCTTTATGGGCGACGACCTCAGTACCTTGCTCGGCGAGGTGGAGCGGGCCATGCTCCTGGACATCGAAGTCGCGGCCCGGCCCGGCATCAGCATCCACCAGGCGCGGCGCAACCTGGACGCCTTCCAGGACGCAGCGGCTGGATTCCTGCACACCTCGCACCGCGTGGATGTGCTGGCATTCCTTGCCTGGCTTGAAGCGGCTGCGGCGGAGGAGAACGGCCTCGATGCCGCAGCGCCCGAAGTCAACCA
>NZ_JBFTNO010000105.1:0-10431 GCF_056397525.1 Arthrobacter sp. 05L45_2
GCCCGTAGAACTGGACGAATTCGCCGAAGTTCATGGCACGTTCGTACATGTCGCGGACCACGGACTTGGGCGCCAGCTCAAAGTCGCCGATCCAAGGTGCGGCCTTGCGGTAGACGTCGAACGCTTCACCGAGGATCTCGGCGAGCGGTTGCGGGTAGGTGACGTCCTCGAGCATGGCCATGCGCTGGTCGTAGTCGATGCCGTCGGCCTTCATTGCGGCGATCGCCTCCCCGCGGACCTTCTTCTGCTGGGCGGACAGGATCTGCCGCGGCTTCTCCAGCGTGGACTCGATGACCGACACGACGTCGAGGGCGTACGACGGCGACTCCGGGTCCAGCAGGTCGAGGGCCGCGAGGGCGAAGGGGGAGAGCGGCTGGTTCAGGGCGAAGTTCGCCTGCAGGTGCACGGTCAGCCGGACGCTGCGCCCGTCCGGACCCTGCTCTGCCGCCGGAATCCGCTCGACGACGCCGGCCGCCAGCAGTTCGCGGTAGATGCCGAGGGCCTTCTTCATCAGCTGCAGCTGTGCGGACCGGGTCTCATGATTCTCCGTGAGCAGCCGGCGCGCGGCCTTGAAGGGGTCCCCGGGCCGTTCCATCAGGTTCATCAGCATCGAGTGCGTCACGGTGAAGCTCGAGCCCAGCGGATCCGGGACGGATTCCACCAGGCGCTTGTAGGTGGGTTCGCCCCAGGACACAAAGCCTTCCGGCGGTTTTTTCTTGACCACCTGGCGCAGCTTCTTTTGGTCGTCGCCGAACTTCGCGGTGGCCTTGGCCATGGCCTTGACGTTTTCGATCACGTGCTCGGGGGCCTGGACCACCACCGTGCCCGCCGTGTCATAGCCGGCCCGGCCGGCGCGGCCGGCGATCTGGTGGAACTCACGGGAGTTCAGCAGGCGGGTGCGGACGCCGTCGTACTTGCTGAGCGCGGTCAGGAGGACGGTGCGGATGGGGACGTTAATGCCGACCCCCAGAGTGTCCGTGCCGCAGATGACCTTCAGGAGGCCCGCCTGGGCCAGCTGCTCGACCAGCCGGCGGTATTTGGGCAGCATSCCGGCGTGGTGTACCCCGATGCCGTGGCGGACCAGCCGGTTGAGGGTCTTGCCGAAGCCCGCGGCGAAGCGGAATCCCGCGATCAGCTCGGCGATTTTGTCTTTTTCTTCACGGGTGCAGATGTTGATGCTCATCAGGTTCTGCGCCCGGTCGATGGCCTCGAGCTGGCTGAAGTGGACCACGTAGACGGGGACCTGCTTGGTGGAGAGCAGCTCCTCCAGCGTCTCGTGAACGGGGGTCTGCTGGTAATAGAAGTGCAGCGGGATGGGCCGTTCGGCGGAACTGACCGTCGTCGTCGGGCGGCCGGTCAGCTCGGTGATGCCGTCCTCGAAGCGGCTCACGTCGCCCAGGGTCGCGGACATCAGCAGGAACTGGGCCTGGGGGAGTTCCAGCAGCGGAACCTGCCACGCCCAGCCGCGCTGGGGGTCCGAGTAGAAGTGGAACTCGTCCATGATCACCGCGCCGAGGCTGGCGTCGGCCCCTTCGCGCAGGGCGATGTTGGCCAGGATCTCTGCGGTGCAGCAGATGATGGGCGCGTCCTGGTTAACGCCCGAATCTCCGGTGATCATGCCGACGTTCTCGGCCCCGAAGATTTCGCAGAGGGCGAAGAACTTCTCCGAGACGAGCGCCTTGATGGGGGCCGTGTAATAGCTGCGCTGGCCGCGGGCCATGGCCTGGAAATGCGCCGCGATGGCCACGAGCGACTTCCCCGAGCCGGTGGGGGTGGCGAGAATGACGTTGGCGCCGGCCGCCAGCTCCATCACGGCCTCGTCCTGGGCGGTGTAGAGGGCAAGGCCGCGGCTCTCGGTCCATTCGACGAACCGGGTGTAAAGCTCATCCGGATCGAGGCCGGTCCGGCCGGGGACTCGGGCGGCCGGGGCGGGAAGCTGATCTACGAGTTTCATTGCCTTCCAGCTTAGTGTCCCGCGGCGCTCCCGCAGCCGGGCCGGATAACCGCAGACAGCAGGTACTTGATGATTCAACCTTTTAGGCGTATGTTGGTTGTAGCTTCAACAAAACATCCAGTATCCGACCGAACAGAATCTGATGACGAACTTCCTGGCCCGAATCTTTGGAAAGAAGACCCCCATGACCAACATCACCATCATCGGCAACGGCAACATGGCCCGCGGCATCGCCACTCGCGCACTCGCCGCCGGCCGGACGGTCGAGATTCTCGGCCAGGATGCAGCCAAAGCCCAGGCCCTGGCGGAGGAGCTCGGAGGGGGTGTGCGCTATGGCACGACGGCGGATGCGCCGCAGGGCAGCCTGGTAGTCCTCGCAGTACCGTTCGACGCCGCCAAGTCCGTGGTGCGCGCCTATGGCGATGCCCTGGCCGGCAAGACGCTCGTGGACATCACGAACCCGGTCAACTTCGAGACCTTCGACTCCCTGGTGGTGGAGCCGGGCACGTCCGCTGCCGAGGAAATTGCCAAGCTCGCCCCGGCCGGTGCCGCAGTGGTCAAGGCCTTCAACACCACGTTCGCGGGAACCCTGGTGGCGGGCAAGTCCGGCAGCCAGCCCCTGGATGTGTTCATCGCGGGTGACGACGCCGCCGCCACCTCGGCCGTCAGCAGCTTCGTTGCCGACGCCGGCATGCGGCCGCTCGTGGTCGGCCCGCTCAAGCGCTCCGGTGAGCTGGAAGGCTTCCAGTTTGTCCTCATGACGATGCAAGCCAACCCCGAGTTCGCCGATTTCAACTGGGACACCGGCCTGAAGGTCACCAACTAATGGAAGCCATCTTCCCGGACCCGGTGGTAGCAACTGCCGGGTCCGACGACCCGGCGGCTCCGCTGGTGGTGCTTCTCCACGGCCGCGGCTCCGACGAGCGGGAAATCCTCGGCCTCGCCGGCCGGCTGCCGGCCGGACCCGCCTACGCCGCGGTCCGGGCTCCCATTGCCGAGGGCGGCGGCTACGCCTGGTTCGCCAATCGCGGCATCGGCCGGCCCGTGGCCGAATCCCTGGACGCGACGATGGCCTGGTTCCGCGCCTGGCTCGACGCGGCGGCACCGGCCGGCCGGCCGGTGGTGCTGGTCGGCTTCAGCGGCGGGGCAGCCTTTGCCGGCGGCCTGCTGCTGGCCGACCCGTCACGCTATGCCGGAGCTGCCATCCTCTACGGCACCCTGCCGTTCGACGCCGGTGTTCCGGTCGCACCAGGACAGCTGGCTGGCGTCCCGGTCTTTGTTGCCCACGGCGACCAGGACCGGGTCATCCCGCACGAGCTCCTCGAAAAGACCTGGGACTATTTGCTGACGGGCTCCGGAGCCGCCGCCACCTCACGCCGCGATCCCGGCGGGCACGGCATTACCGGCCAGACGCTGGCGGAGCTCGGCAGCTGGATTGAAGGGCTGCCCGCAGCCTAGGCCCGGCAGTGGCGCCAATCCGCCGCGGGTCGGTCCTTCGGGACCGGCCCTCGGCGGTAGGCTTCGGCTGAAGACACGGCGAAGCGGGGGCAAAGCGTGAAATGGGATCCAGCAAAGTACGAGGAATTCGGCGGCTACAGGGACCGGCCGTTCTTTGACCTGACGTCGCGAATCCGCGCTGGCTCCCCGCAGCAGGTGACGGACCTGGGCTGCGGCCCGGGAAACCTCACCGCCACGCTGGCGGCCCGCTGGCCCGGAGCCGCCGTCACCGGGCTGGATTCCTCGGCCGAAATGCTCGCCAAGGCCGGCGGCCTGGCGGCCGGCACGGACAACCTCTCCTTCCGCCAGGCGGACATCGGCGACTGGATGCCGGCACCGGACACCGACGTCGTGGTCACCAATGCCGCCCTGCAATGGGTACCCAACCACCTGGAACTCCTGCCGCACTGGCTCGAAGCCCTGCGACCCGGCGCCTGGTTCGCCCTGCAGGTTCCAGGTAACTTCAACGCCCCCTCGCACTCCCTGATGYGTTCCCTCRCGGAATCGGACGACTGGTCCGGGCGCCTGGCCGGCGTGCTCCGGCACAGCGACGCCGCGGCCGGCCCCACCGAATACCTCCAGCTCATGCTGGATGCCGGCTGTGACGCCGACGCCTGGGAGACCACCTACCTCCAGGTCCTCCCCGGCACCGATCCGGTGCTTGAGTGGGTCCGGGGAACCGGCCTGCGCCCGGTCCTCGCGGCGCTGGGCCCGGCGGACGCCGAACGCTTCGAGGCCGAGTACGCCCGGCAGCTGCGCGTCGCCTACCCGCCCGGGGACCGCGGGACCGTCTTCCCCTTCCGGCGGGTCTTCGCCGTCGCCCGCAAGCGCGGCTGAGACCCGGCCGGGCCACCCGTGCCAGCACCATTGACCAATGTGACATGCCACATGACAAAGATCGGCATGTGATGGGGCTTACAATGACAAAGCGGTCTTTGGGGCGACCGCGTCCTGCTCCACATCCGGGCCCTGTTCTAGTGATGGAGGTTCGGTGCTACTTAGCCTGATGAGGCGCCTGCTGGCGGCCCACAGGGTGACCGTCCTGGCCATCATCTGCCTCCAGCTGGTGCAGACCAGCGCCAACCTGATGCTGCCCACCCTGAACGCCGCCATCATTGACGACGGCATTGTCGCCGGCGACACGCCGGTGATCCTGCGGCTCGGCGGCTGGATGGCCGCGGTGGCCGCCCTCCAGGTCGGGTCCGCCGTCGCCGCCGGCTACCTTGGCGCTGTCGTGGCCATGCGGGTGGGGCACGAACTGCGCGAAGAGCTGTTCGCCAAGGTCCAGACGTTCTCCTCACAAGACGTCGGTGCCTTCGGTGCGCCCAGCCTGGTGRCCCGGGCCACCAACGACGTCACCCAGATCCAGAACCTCACCGTCCTGGTCTTCACAATGCTGGTCGCCGCTCCCGCGAGCTTCATCGGCGGCATCGTCCTCGCCCTGCACCAGGACCTCGCACTGTCCGGCGTCGTGGTGGTGGTGATCCCGCTGCTCGCGGGCCTGATGGTGCTGATCGTGCGGCGGCTGATTCCGCTCTACCGGCGCGGACAGGCACTCATTGACCGGATCAGCCGGGTGCTGCGCGAACAGATCATCGGCGCGAACGTCATCCGCGGCTTCGTCCGGCAGGACCACGAGATCCGCCGCTTCGATGCCGCCAACAAGGAACTCACCAGGAACAACCTGGACTCCGCGCTGCTGGTCGCCGGAATGAACCCCATGATCATGGTGGTGGTGAACCTTTCCTCCGTCGCGATCGTGTGGTTCGGCGGCCACCGGATCCAGTCCGGCCAGATGCGGCTCGGCGCCCTGACCGCGTTCATCGCCTACATCCTGCAGATCCTCATCGCCATCCTGATGGCCATGTACGTTTTCACCACCGCCCCCCGCGCCGCTGCGTGCGCCGAACGTATCCGCGAGGTCCTCGATACGGACCCCTCCATTGGTGACCCGGACCCGGCGTCGGCCGCTCCGTCCCCGGTGCCCGGAGCGGCGGCCCTCCGGCATGTCGCCGCCGGAACCGTCGAATTCCGCGACGTGGCCTTCGGCTACCCCGGGGCGGAAGCCCCCGTCCTCAGCGGAATCAGCTTCACCGCCGTTCCCGGAACGGTGACAGCCATCGTCGGAGCCACGGGCAGCGGCAAAACCACCCTCCTGAACCTGCTGCCCCGGTTCCTGGACGCGACCGCCGGCAGCATCAGCATCGGCGGCCGCGAGATCAACACGCTGCCGCTGGCGTCGCTCCGGGACCTGATGGCTGTGGTGCCGCAGCACTCCTACCTGTTCTCCGGGACCCTCGCCCAGAACCTGCGCGTCGGTGATCCGGAAGCCACTGACCACCAGCTGTGGGCGGCGCTGGAGACGGCCCAGGCAGCCGACTTCGTCCGGGATCTTCCCGACGCCCTGGAAACTCCGGTCAGCCAGGGAGGCACCAACCTCTCCGGCGGACAACGCCAGCGGCTCTGCATCGCCCGGGCACTGCTGCGCCCCGCTCCCGTGTACCTCTTCGACGACAGCTTCTCCGCCCTGGACTACGGCACCGACGCCCGGCTCCGCTCGGCGCTGGAGCCCCTCCTGCGCTCAGCGACCGTGCTGGTGGTGGCCGAGCGGGTAGCAACGATTGAAGATGCCGGACTCATCCTGGTCCTTGAAGAGGGCCGGCTGGTCGCCCAGGGAACCCATGCCGGGCTCATGGCGTCATCGCTGACCTACCGGGAAATCGCCGCCTCGCAGCTGGTCCTCGAGGAAACACCATGAGCGCCGGATTCCCTGCACCGCGGGCCGGAGCCGCCGCCAAGTGGCGGGCGGCTGGCCGGCTGCTGGGACTTCTGAAACCCGTGCGCCTTCGTATGGCCGGCGTCGTCGCCACCACCTGCGGGTTCGCGGCGCTCAACGTCGCAGCGCCCAAATACCTCGGCGACGCCACGGACGTCGTGGTCCACAGCGTTGTGGGCGGCACCTTTAACGACCAAAAACTCGGTCGCCTGCTCCTGGCGGTGGCGCTGATGTACCTCGGCGCGTCCTTGTTCAGCTGGATCCAGGGCGCACTCACGGCGACGGCCGTGCAACGGCTCAGTTACGGGCTGCGCGCCTCGGTGGAACAAAAGCTGCACGTCCTGCCCTCCAGCCACTTCGACGACCAGCACCGCGGCGACGTGCTCAGCCGTGCCACCAACGACGTCGACAACGTCTCCCAGGCCCTCAACCAGCTGCTCAACCAGCTGATCATGTCCGTGCTGATGCTCACCGGCGCCCTGGCCATGATGTTCTGGCTCTCCCCGCTGCTGGCGCTCATTGCCCTGGCCTCGGTTCCGCTCTCCACGCTGATCACCGTGCTTGTCGCCCGGAAATCGCAGGCCTATTTCACCGACCAGTGGGACAGCACCGGGGCCCTCCATGCCCACCTGGAGGAATTCTTCACCGGCCATGAGGTAGTCAAGGCCTTTGGCCGGCAGGAGGCCGCGGCGGCCGTCTTCAGCACCAGCAACGGCCGGCTCTTCCGGGCCTCTTCCAACGCGCAGTACGTCTCCGGGGTTGTGCAGCCGCTGATGATCTTCGTCGCCAACCTCAACTACATCGCCGTGGCCGTCATCGGAGCCCTGCAGGTCGCCGCCGGCACCATGACCATCGGCGGGGTGCAGGCCTTCATCCAGTTCAGCAGGCTCTTCAGCCAGCCCATGGGCCAGATCGGCGGAATGCTGAACCTCATGCAGTCCTGCATCGCCTCCGCCGAGCGCGTCTTCGCGCTGCTGGACGCGCCGGAAATCCCCGCCGACGCGGCCGGGCCCGCCGCCGGGTCCGCCCGGGCCGCCGCGGCCCGCGCGGCCGAYGCCGGATCCCCGCCGCCCGCCGGCAGGGTCACCTTCGAGGGCGCCACGTTCGGCTACGACCCCGCCTCTCCCGTCGTCGAGGGCCTGACCTTCACCGTGGAACCGGGCCAGACCGTGGCGATCGTCGGTCACACCGGCGCCGGCAAGACCACCGTGGTCAACCTCCTGATGCGGTTCTACGAGCTGGACTCCGGGCGGATCACGGTCGACGGGGTGGACATCGCCGAGTTGCCCCGCGACGGACTGCGGGCAACCTTCGGCACCGTGATGCAGGACGCCTGGCTGTTCACCGGCAGCATCCGGGAGAACATCGAATACGGCCGGCCCGGCGCGGACGACGACGACATTGTGGCCGCCGCCCAGGCAAGCCACGTGGACCAGTTCGTCCGGGCCCTCCCGGCCGGCTACGCCACCATGCTGGGCAACGACGGCGACTCCCTGAGCCGCGGCCAGCGCCAGCTCATCTCGATCGCCCGCGCCCAGCTGGCCGCCCGCAGCATCCTGATCCTCGACGAGGCCACCAGCTCCGTGGACAGCCGGACGGAAATGCAGATCCGGCAGGCCATGGCCCGGCTCCGGCAGGGGAGGACCAGCTTCGTGATTGCCCACCGCTTGTCCACAGTCCGCGACGCTGATCTAATTCTGGTCATGGACCACGGACGGATTGTTGAACAAGGGACCCACCAGGACCTGATGGCCGCGGACGGTGTGTACACCGGGCTTTACCGCGCTCAATTTGCCGGCCGCGAGCAGCCCGCACGGGTGCTGGAGTCGGACCGGTGAGCGCCGCAGAGCATGCCGCGGCGCAGTTCCCCGGCGCCTGGAAGCCCAACACCGGCAGTTCCGTGCCGCTGTTCGAGCAGCTGCGGCTGAACATCATCGAACACGCGGACAAAGGCACCCTGGCCCCAGGAACCCGCCTCCCTGCCGTGCGCAGCCTCGCGGCCGAGCTCGGCGTTGCACCGCACACCGTGGCGCGGGCCTACAAGGAACTCGAAGCCGCCGGCGTCGTTGCCACCCGCGGTCGGAACGGCACCGTCGTGTGCGCCCGCGACGAGGCCTGGGGCTCGCTCGCCGCCGCCGCTGCGGAGTTCGCTGACGCCGCCAAGGCCCAGGGCGCCAGCTTCGCGGAGGCCGTCCAACTCCTCGCGGCGGCGTACGACCGCCACTAACGGGGCCGCCATTAGCACATCCCGGCCCGGAATGGATATTCGAAGAAGTTTTCGATTAGCATTGGAGGCGTGCCTAAAGCCGTAGCTGATCAACCTGCCGTCGATGTCCAGCCTGCCGCCGTTCCGGTGAAGTCCGGAAAAGCGGCCCCACAGCGCTCCAGCCCGGCGTCGTCCGGTACGGAGCTGGCCCGTCCCGACCTGTCCCGCCTGGTGGTGAAGGGCGCGCGCGAACACAACCTCCGCAACGTCGACCTCGACCTGCCGCGCGACGCCATGATCGTTTTCACCGGACTCTCGGGCTCGGGCAAGTCCTCCCTCGCCTTCGACACAATCTTCGCCGAAGGGCAGCGCCGCTACGTCGAGTCGCTCTCCGCCTACGCCCGCCAGTTCCTTGGCCAGGTGGACAAGCCCGACGTCGACTTCATCGAGGGCCTCTCGCCCGCGGTCTCCATCGACCAGAAGTCCACCAGCAAGAACCCCCGCTCCACCGTGGGCACCATCACCGAGATTTACGACTACATGCGCCTGCTCTGGGCCAGGGTGGGCCGCCCGCACTGCCCCGTCTGCGGCGAGCCGGTCACCAAGCAGACCCCGCAGCAGATCGTCGACCAGCTCCTTGAACTTCCCGAGGGCACCCGCTTCCAGGTCCTCGCGCCCGTGGTGCGCGGCCGCAAGGGCGAGTTCGTCGAGCTGTTCAAGGAGCTCACCGCCAAGGGCTACTCCCGCGCCCGGGTGGACGACAAGCTGATCCAGCTCAGCGACCCGCCCAAGCTCGGTAAGCAGTTCAAGCACACCATCGAGGTGGTGGTGGACCGGCTGGTGGTCAAGGACGGCATCAGCCAGCGCCTGACGGACTCCGTCGAAACCGCACTGGGACTGGCCGAGGGCCGGGTCCTCGCCGAATTCGTGGACCTTGAGGCCGACGATCCCGGACGCATCCGCGCGTTCTCCGAACACCTCGCGTGCCCCAACGAGCACCCGCTGGCAATCGACGAGATCGAGCCCCGCTCGTTCTCCTTCAACAACCCCTTCGGCGCCTGCTCCGCCTGCAGCGGCATCGGCACCAAGCTCGAGGTCGATGAGGAACTCCTCATCCCCAACCCCGAGCTCTCGCTGTCCGAGGGTGCCATCGCCCCGTGGTCCCTCGGCACGGCCACCACGGAATACTGGAACCGGCTCCTCGGCGGCCTGGCCAAGGAAATCGGCTTCAAGATGACCACCCCGTGGGAGAAACTCTCCGCGGAGGCCCGGCAGACCGTGCTGCACGGCAAGGACCACCAGGTGGTGGTCCAGTACCGCAACCGGTTCGGCCGCGAACGCAAGTACAGCACCGGCTTCGAAGGCGTGGTCCAGTACGTGCACCGCAAGCACACCGAGACGGACTCCGACTCCGCCCGGGACCGCTACGAGGAGTACATGCGCCAGGTCCCGTGCCCGGCCTGCAACGGTGCCCGGCTGAACCCGGCGTCGTTGTCCGTCCTCATCAACGGCAAATCCATCGCCGAGGTCGCGGCGCTGCCCATGCGCGAATGCGCGCACTTCCTGGACACCCTGGTGCTCAGCGGCCGTGAGGCGCAGATCGCGCACCAGGTCCTCAAGGAGATCCAGGCCCGCCTGACGTTCCTSCTCGACGTCGGCCTCGARTACCTGAACCTGGAACGSCCCTCCGGCACCCTGTCCGGCGGCGAGGCCCAGCGCATCCGGCTGGCCACCCAGATCGGCTCCGGCCTGGTGGGGGTGCTGTACGTCCTCGACGAACCGTCCATCGGCCTGCACCAGCGCGACAACCGGCGGCTGATCGAAACCCTCACCCGGCTCCGGGACCTCGGCAACACACTGATTGTGGTGGAGCACGACGAGGACACCATCCACGAGGCCGACTGGGTGGTCGACATCGGACCCGGCGCCGGCGAGCACGGCGGAATGGTGGTCCACTCCGGTTCCTACCAAGACCTGCTGAAGAACACCGAATCCCTC
>NZ_JBFTNO010000106.1:0-10323 GCF_056397525.1 Arthrobacter sp. 05L45_2
CGGACATCCACTTCCAGCCGAAATACGTTTTCGCCGCGATTGAGGCCGGTTGCGCCGCGGTCCGCGTGAACCCCGGCAACATCCGCAAGTTCGATGACCAGGTCAAGGAAATCGCGCGGGCGGCCAAGGACCACGGCACCTCCATCCGGATCGGCGTCAACGCCGGGTCGCTGGAGCCGGGCATCCTGAAAAAGTACGGCAAGGCCACCCCGGAGGCCCTGGTGGAATCCGCCGTCTGGGAAGCCTCCCTGTTTGAGGAACACGGCTTCCACGACTTCAAGATCTCCGTCAAGCACAACGATCCCGTCATTATGGTGGCCGCCTACGAGATGCTCGCCGAAAAAGGCGACTGGCCGCTGCACCTCGGTGTGACCGAGGCCGGCCCCGCGTTCCAGGGCACCATCAAGTCGGCCACTGCCTTTGGCGCCCTGCTCTCGCGTGGCATCGGTGACACCATCCGGGTGTCCCTCTCCGCCCCGCCGGTGGAGGAAATCAAGGTGGGCAACCAGATTCTGCAGTCCCTGAACCTGCGCCCGCGCAAGCTTGAGATTGTGTCCTGCCCCTCCTGCGGCCGCGCCCAGGTGGATGTGTACACGCTCGCCGAGCAGGTCACTGCCGGCCTGGAGGGCATGGAAGTTCCGCTCCGCGTCGCAGTGATGGGTTGTGTGGTGAATGGCCCCGGCGAGGCCCGGGAAGCTGACCTCGGTGTGGCGTCCGGCAACGGCAAGGGCCAGATCTTCGTCAAGGGCGAGGTCATCAAGACCGTGCCCGAGGACCAGATTGTTGAAACACTGATCGAAGAGGCCATGCGTCTCGCTGAAGAGATGGGGGAGTCCGATGGCGAAGATGCTGTCCAGGGTGGCCCCGTGGTTAGCGTCTCGTAAGGACGGCGCCGCTACCGGCGCCATCGAGGGCCTTCCCGAGGGCATCGGCGTGCGCGTCCTRCAGGGCGCGGACACCGGCGCCCTGCAGGAGCTTGCCGGCCAGGATGCGATCGCCAACGTCTTCATCCTGTCCCACCTTGAGTCCGCCGGGACGGCGTCGCCCACCGCCGGCGGTGCCAGCATCTTCGGCGTGTTCGACGGCGATGCCCTGGTGGGTGCGTGCTGGGCCGGGGYCAACCTGGTACCGGTGCAGCTTGACCCTGATCTGGCCGTTGTGGTCGCTGCGGCGGCGCACCGGACCGGGCGGCGCTACGCCTCCATCTTTGGCCCGGCCGAGGCCGTCCTGGCGCTTTACGCGGCACTGGAGCAGCTGGGCCACACGGCGCAGGAACTCCGTCCCGAGCAGCCCCTGATGACCATCGCCGGGCCGCCCCTGCTGGAACCGAATCCCGCGTTGGGGTTCGGTCGGCTCGCCGACTTTGACCAGATCCTTCCTGCGTGCGCGGCCATGTTCGAGGAAGAAGTGGGGTATTCGCCTTATCTTGGCGGCCGCGACTACTACAGCCGGCGGGTCCGGGGCCTGATCCGGGCCGGCCACTCGCTGGCGCATCTGGGCCCGGACGGCGAGGTGGTGTTCAAGGCCGAGCTCGGGGCGGTAACAGCGGAGGTGACGCAGGTCCAGGGTGTCTGGATGAATCCGGCGTTCCGCGGGCTGGGCCTCAGCGCTGGCTACATGGCCGCCGTCGTGGTCCTCGCGCAGACGCTGGCGCCGGTCACCAGCCTGTACGTAAACGACTTCAATGCCCGTGCGCGGGCCAGCTATACCCGGGTCGGATTCCGGCAGGTGGGGACTTTCGCGACCGTCCTGTTCTAGACACCTTCTTGACACCCGCTTTTGACAAAAATGTGGGTGGAGACTCTTGTTTTAGCGACGTGGATCACATAGGTTCTAGCTAGCCGCGCTGAGCAGGCGCGAGCGGTCTCAGGAATGAACCAACCACTGGCTGCAGGGACCGCCCGAAAGGGCAGGATCAGGTACACCGGCAGCCGTGGACAGAGCGGCTCTGGGGTCGCAGGGGCCACGCCATCACAGGATGACCAGCCGGAAACGGCCAGGGGCTTCCGTGTCATGGCGTGGCTCTTCCCATTCCAGGCGGGATTTCCGGCGGTGGCTTGGCGGTAGATTAGTGTCTGGACATTTTCCTAACTACCGGTCCGCCCCCGCACTTCCTCAGAAACGGATACCTTTCAGTGGTCCTTCGACTTTCCAAGCTATTCCTGCGCACCCTGCGTGAAGATCCCGCCGACGCCGAGGTAGCCAGCCACCGGCTCCTGGTCCGTGCCGGCTACATCCGCCGGGCCGCTCCGGGCATCTACACGTGGCTGCCGTTGGGGCTCAGCGTGCTGCGCCGGGTCGAGGAGATCATCCGGGAGGAAATGACCGCGATCGGAGCGCAGGAAGTCCACTTCCCGGCGCTGCTGCCCAAGGAACCCTACGAGGCGACCAACCGCTGGACCGAATACGGCGAAGGCATCTTCCGGCTCCAGGACCGCAAGGGCAACGACTACCTGCTGGCGCCGACGCACGAGGAAATGTTCACCCTCCTGGTCAAGGACCTGTACTCCTCGTACAAGGACCTGCCGCTGAGCATCTACCAGATCCAGAACAAGTACCGCGACGAGGCCCGTCCGCGGGCGGGCCTGCTGCGCGGCCGCGAGTTCATCATGAAGGACTCCTACTCTTTCGACGTCGACGACGCCGGCCTGGACGCCAGCTACGCCGCGCACCGCTCCGCCTACCTGAAGATCTTCGAGCGCCTCGGCCTGGAGGTCGTCCCGGTTGCCGCCACGGCTGGTGCCATGGGCGGGTCCAAGAGTGAAGAATTCCTGCACCCCACCGAGATCGGCGAGGACACCTTTGTGCGCTCCGCCGGCGGCTACGCAGCCAACGTCGAGGCCGTCACCACCGTTGTGCCCGCCGAGATCGACTTCAGCAACGCCCCGGCGGCCGAGGTCCGGGACACCCCGGACACCCCGACCATCGAAACCCTGGTCGACGCCGCCAACACCCTGGTTCCCCGGAACGACGGCGGCGAGTGGACCGCCGCCGACACCCTCAAGAACGTCGTTCTCGCCGTGACGCTGCCCACCGGCGAACGGCAGCTGGTGGTCATCGGCGTCCCCGGCGACCGCGGCGTCGACCTCAAGCGCGTCGAAGCCAACATTGGGGCCTTCCTGCCGATCGCCGGCGAAATCACGCTGGAGGCCGCCAACGAGGAAGACCTCAAGAAGCAACCGCTCCTGGTCAAGGGCTACATCGGCCCCGGCCTGGCCCTGGACGCGCCGCTGCTGGGCGCCGAGGGCGCCGCCAAGCTGCTCTACCTCGTGGACCCACGGGTTGTCCGCGGCTCCGCCTGGGTGACCGGCGCCAACGAGGCCGGCAAGCACGTCTTCGGCCTGGTCGCCGGCCGCGACTTCGGCTGGGACGGCGTCATCGAGGCCACTGAGGTGCGCGCCGGCGATGCGGCACCGGACGGCTCCGGCCCCCTGGAGACCGCGCGCGGCATCGAGATGGGCCACATCTTCCAGCTCGGCCGCAAGTATGCCGCTGCCCTGGACCTCAAGGTCCTGGACCAGAACGGCAAGCAGGTGGTGGTTACCATGGGCTCCTACGGCGTCGGCGTCACCCGTGCTGTGGCCGCGCTGGCCGAGTCCAACCACGATGACAAGGGCCTGGTCTGGCCGCGCGCCGTCGCGCCGGCCGACGTCCACGTTGTCGCCGTGGGCCGCGGCGAGGAAATCTTCGCGGCAGCGGAGCAGCTGGCACTCGACCTCGAGGCCGCCGGACTCGAGGTTATCTACGACGACCGTCCCAAGGTCTCCCCGGGCGTGAAGTTCGGCGACGCCGATCTCGTGGGCGTTCCGACGATCCTCGCCGTCGGGCGCGGACTGGTGGACGGTGTGGTGGAGATCAAGGACCGCCGCAGCGGCGAAGCCGAGAACGTGGCCGTGGACAAGGCTGTCGACTTCGTCGTCAACGCCGTCCGCGGCAACTGACCCTCCCGGCGTTGCAGGGAATGGTCTCCGGACTTGAATCCATCCAGCTCGCCACGCTCATCCTGGTCATTGTGGCCGGCTTCGCGGCCGGCTGGGTTGACGCGGTGGTGGGCGGCGGCGGACTGATCCAGCTCCCGGTGATGCTGCTGGTGCCCGGGATCAGCCCGGTCCAGGCGCTGGCCACCAACAAGATGGGCTCCATCTTCGGCACCACCACCAGCACCATCACGTTCTACCGGCGCGTCCGGCCTGACCTGCGCACCGCCATACCCATGGCGGTGATTGCGCTGGCCGGGAGCTTCGGCGGGGCGGTGCTCGCGGCCAACCTGCCCGCCAGCGTGTTCAAACCGATCATTGTTGCCGCGCTGATCGCCGTCGCCCTCTTCACCGCGTTCCGGCCCAACGTGGGGGAGCTGACCCAACTGCGGCACAACGGCCACCGGCACTACGTGGTGGCCTGCCTGATCGGCGCCGTGATCGGGTTCTACGACGGCCTGATCGGACCCGGCACTGGATCCTTCCTGATCATCGCGCTGGTCTCCGCGATGGGCTACGCCTTCCTGGAGGCCAGTGCCAAGGCCAAGATCGTCAACATGGCCACCAACGCCGGCGCCCTGATGTTCTTCCTCCCGCACGGGTCGCTGCTGTGGGGCCTTGGCCTAGTGCTGGGGGCCGCCAACATGGCCGGCGGCTACCTTGGCGCCCGGACGGCGGTCAGCCGGGGCAGCAAATTCATCCGGATTGTGTTCCTTGTGGTGGTCGGCGCGCTGATCATCAAGCTCGGCTCCGACGTCTGGCACGACGCCTTCGCCTGACCCTGTCAGCCCCGTCAGCCCCGTCAGCCCTCAGCCCCCTGGGCTGCCCTCCCGGTTGCGTGCGGTCAGGCGTAGCATGCAGCTATGGCTGACGGCCAGGATCCCTACGACGACGCCTTGGAGGCGGCCGTGCGGTATGCCCGCGCCTGGCTGGCCAGCCAGTCGAGCCGCAGGGTGGCCCCCACGGCGACGGCGGCCGACCTGGCTGCCGGGTTTGGCGGCCCCTTGCCGGACACCGGAACCCCGGCCGCCGACGTCGTCGGGTTCCTCGCGGAGCGGGCGGAGCCGGGGCTGATGGCGATGCCGTCCGGCCGTTTCTTCGGCTGGGTGATCGGCGGCACCCTTCCGGCCGCCCTGGCCGCGGACTGGCTGGTCAGCGCCTGGGACCAGAATGCGGTGCTGCGCTATGCGGCGCCGGCCGTTTCGGCGATTGAGGAGGCCGCCGGGAACTGGATCGTCGGGCTGCTGGGCCTGCCCGCGGAGTCCGACGTCGGCTTCACCACCGGCGCCACCATGGCGAACTTCGCCGGCCTGGCCGCGGCCCGCTGGCGGCTGCTGGACGACGCCGGCTGGAACGTCGAGCGCGACGGGCTGTTCGGCGCCCCCAGGATCCGCTGCCTTGTAGGCAGGGAACGGCACGACTCCGTGGACCTGGCCCTGCGGTACCTCGGGCTCGGCACCCCCACCCCGGTTCCGGCCGACCGGCAGGGCAGGATCATTCCGGCCGAACTGGAGCGGGAACTGGACCGGCAGGAGGGACCCGGCCCCGCGCTGGTCTGCCTGCAGGCCGGAAACCTGCACTCCGG
Source organism: Arthrobacter sp. 05L45_2 (assembly GCF_056397525.1). NCBI lineage: Bacteria > Bacillati > Actinomycetota > Actinomycetes > Micrococcales > Micrococcaceae > Arthrobacter > Arthrobacter sp. 05L45_2. The sequence goes on from NZ_JBFTNO010000106.1 coordinate 5,563, forward strand.
AGCGTTCGACCCCTTCGCCGAGGCGGTCCGGGTGGCGAAAGACCACGGCGCCTGGGTCCACGTGGACGGGGCTTTTGGGTTGTGGGCCGCCGCCGTGCCCGAACTCGTGGACCTGACGGCCGGGATGGACCTTGCCGACTCCTGGGCCACCGATGCCCACAAGACGCTCAACGTGCCCTACGACTGCGGGATCGTTGTGGTCCGCGACCGGACGGCACTGCGCTCCGCCATGGGGGTGCACACCAGCTACCTGATCCGGGCCGGGGACGGGGCAGGGGATCCGCTCGAGACCGTCCCCGAACTTTCCCGCCGGGCCCGCGGCGTTCCGGTCTGGGCGGCGCTGAAGTCACTGGGCCGCGCAGGGGTGGCCGGCCAGGTCAGGACCCTGGTGCAGCGCGCCGGGGAACTGGCGCGGCGCCTAGCGGCGGTTGACGGGGTGGAGGTCCTGAACGACGTCGACTACACACAGGTTTCGCTGGCCTTCGGCGACGACTCCACCACCCGCGCCGTGACAGCCCGGATCATCGCCGACGGGCGGGTCTGGATGTCCGGCTCGCACTGGCAGGACCGGGACATCCTGCGGATCTCGGTCAGCAACTGGAGCACCGGCGACGGCGACGTGGAGACCGCCGTCGACGCTGTCCGCGACGCACTGGCGGCCGTCCGGGAACAGCCGACCAGTTAGCCCGGCAGGCTGACGGCGTCGCCCGGCTCGGGTAGCTCTTGCGGGACCGGCAGGCCCTCAAGGGTCTTCCCGGTGAGCGTGCTCGCCACCCAGAGGGAGCGGGACAGATCGCCGCCGTGGCCGCGTTTGGCCGCGTACCACAGGGCATTGTCCACCTCCCGGGCTACGGCCCACTGCCGCGCCGTTTCGCCGTCGAGGCCACCGGCTGCGCTGAATTCGGCGCAGCGAGCCAGCAGCGCGGGTCCGGCGCCTGCACGGGGGAGTTCGGCCAGCCGGTTCCAGAGCAGCGGGGCCACGGCGAACTCCGCCTCCCCGATCATGGGCTGCGGGTCGATTGCGGTGAAGCCGCAGGCTCCGGTCTCCCCGCCGGCGGCATCCACAGCCACGGACCGCTCAGGCGAACCGGGCCGGGCAAGGATGTTCAGGAAGTGCAGATCGGTGTGGACCAGCACGTCCGTGCCGGACCGCCGGCCCACCGCGCCCCGGGTCTGGCAGACCTCCAGGGCGGCTTCCAGCAGCCAGCGCGGGAAGGGCCGGCCCAGCCGTTCCCAGGTTTCCGGAAATTCATCGCTCCATTGCTCGGCCCGGGCCGCCACATGGGCGAACTCCCGCCATTCGGGCCGGCTATCCGGGACAAGGCCCAGCTGGCGCATCAGGCCGCCCCAGACCCCGGCGGCGGCGTCCAGGGGTACATCCTGCAGCGAGCGGRCCGCGTCGAGCCGTTCCAGCAGGAGCGCGCCCGCGTCCGGGTCATCCGCGAGGACCCGGACAGCGCCGCGCCCGGCCCACAGTGCGAGGGCATGGCGTTCCAGCAGGGCTTCCTCGTGCGGGTAGGCGATCTTCAGGGCAGCGGCAACGCCGTCCGAGCGCCGGACCGGGACGACGATTGCGCCGTGGCCGTTCCACGGAAGGGCATCCGGGGGCAGGTCGGCTGCGAGCTGCCACTGATCCAGGCACTGGCTCAGCAGAGCGGGGAGCGACGCCAGCCAGGCGCGTCCCTCGCAGCTCGAGCCGTAGCGGCGGCTGAGGTCCGGCGGAATCGGAACGGCGGCTGGACTGGTCATTGCTCCAGCGTAGTGGCCGGTCAGGCCGCGATGCCGCTGGCCCCGAGCCAGTTGCCGATCAGGAACGTCGCCACCAGCGCCGCAGCGCCGCCGATGACCACCCGGACGGCGGCCTTCATTTTCGACCCGCCCCCGATCCAGGCACCGAGGGCTCCGGTCGCCGCGAGGGCAATAAGGACGGCCACGAATGTCAGGGGGACGCGGATGTTTTCCGGCGGCAGCAGGATGGCCAGCATGGGCAGGATCGCGCCGATCAGGAAGGCGATGGCGGAGGCGAAGGCCGCGTGCCAGGGGCTGACGATGTCCGTTTCATCGATGTGCAGTTCGGCCGACAGGTGGGCGCCCAGGGCATCGTGCGCGGTGAGTTCGGTGGCCACCGTGCGGGCGGTCTCCGGGCTGAGCCCCTTGGCCTGATAGATGGCGGCCAGCTCGGCCAGTTCTTCCTCGGGCTGTTCGGCCAGTTCGCGGCGCTCCTTTTCGATCAGCGCCTCCTGGCTGTCCTTTTGGCTGCTGACCGATACGTACTCGCCCAGCGCCATCGAGATGGCCCCGCCGACCACGCCTGCGGCGCCGGCGATGAGGATGGGACCCGAATCCGTGGTGACACCAGCGACGCCGACGACGATCGCGGCGACCGAGACGATGCCGTCATTCGCGCCCAGGACACCTGCGCGGAGCCAGTTGAGGCGGTGCGCAATGTCGTTGTGGTGGGGCTCGTTGTCATGAAGGGCTGCTGCGCCGCTGAGTTCCATGGGTACAGCAAATCACCGGCGGCCCGGGCTGGCCAGTATTGGAAGGCTAAGCAAGGTAAGCCGGACCTTGCCTCCGCCGGCCAGCGATCGGCCAGCGATCGGCCCGGGATCGGCGAGGGATCAGCCCCGATGCGGCCGGGTGTCAGCCGGCCGGCAGGGTGGGGAACGATCCCGGATCAGCGGCCAGCCCGGGGATCGCATCCGTCGTGGCGCCCCAGGCCGCGGCCCGCCGCGCCGCGTCAAGCAGCCCGGCGATGGCCCAGGTCCGGGTCGCCCCGTCGCTGAACGCCACCAGATCGCCGTACGCGGGGAGCGCCGCCGTTTCCAGCGCGGCCAGCCCGGGGCCGGGGGAGGCGAGGAACGCCGGATCCAGGGCGTAGCCGGGCTCCCGGGGAGGTATCGGGGCGCAATGGGCGCGGCTCCACGACTCGGCCCCAGAAATCAGGGCCTCGTGCCGCGCCAGGTAACCGGCCGCCGTCGTCGCCGCGGCGCCGTCAAGGCGGGTCAACGCCACCTGGTAGTCGTACACGGTTTCCAGCTCGGTGCGGATCAGCGCCGCGAGGGCGCCGGACAGGTCGGCGCTGCCGGCAGGGGTCCCGTCGTTTCCGCTGGCAGCGGCCGACGGCGATGCCGAGTCTGCGGGGCAGGAGGCGGCCGGTGCCGGTGCCGCGGCCTCCGGGGCCGCACCGGCCGGTGCCGGATCCGGGATGCCGGCAGCGGCGGCGAGCGACGTGGCCTGCAGCAGCTGGCCCGTCCCGACGGCGGCCAGCAGCCTGGCCATTCCGCCGTCGGCGGTCGCCGCGTCCGCGAGCCGTTGCTGACCGCTGCGGGCCAGCTCCGCAGCCAGCCGGGGCACGGTGGCGGGTGCCGGTGCTTGGGTCGCCGTGGAAGCGGACGGGGATCCCGTAGCCACCGGGGCGGTCTCCGGTCCGGAGCCCAGGAGGGCACGGGCCTGCGTTGTCAGCAAACTCACAGTGCGGGTGATGGAGGGCAGCACTGTCGCGGAAGCGGCGGGGCGGCCCTGCGCGGACGAGGGGGCATTGAGTTGTTGGCCGAGGGTCCGCAAGTGCTGGGCGTCGGCGAGGGCGGCGGCGCGGGCACGCTGGGAAATGGACGCTTCCGGCGGTTTGGGCGGATTCCCGGGGCGAAACACCAGGCCCAGGCTCACCACCACCAGGGCGAGGCAGACCAGGACGGCAACCCTGGGCAGGTGCCGGGGCACCCTGACCCGCCTAAGTTTTTCCCTGCTGTCCTCATTCACAACAGACCATGTTGTCATGCCGGCAGGAAACTGAAGTGCACCATGGCCCCGGGAATATCGCTAGGCTAGTAGACACAACATCATCTAGCGGGAGGCGGGCGGCATCATGACCAACGCAGAAGCCACGACTTCGACAGACCGGACCGGGACGGGGAAGGCTGACGCCGCCCCCGCGCACAATCTGGAAGCCGAGCGCCTCTACGCGCTCCTGGAGCCCGCAGTCCTGGCGAACCGGCTGTACCTGGAAGACGTTTCCATCCACGTTGCCGGCGCCAACCGGGTGGTCCATGTGGTGGTGGACCTTCCGCAGGAAGAGACCGGCGGCGTCAGCCTGGACGTCATTGCAGAGATCTCCAAGACCCTCTCGGACACCCTGGACAACGATCCCGGTTCCGACTCGCGCCCCTACGACCTCGAGGTGTCCTCACCCGGCGTCGGGCGGCCGCTGACCGAGGAACGGCACTGGCACCGCGCCCGCGGCCGGCTTGTGACCGTGAACGTCATCCAGGACGACAACGTCACCGGCCGTATCCAGGCGGTGGACGACGGCGGGGTGACCCTGGTTCCCGAACTGCCCGTCAAAAAGGGGATGAAGCCCAAACAGGGCGACCCCATCAAACTTCCTTTCGACAGGATCCGCAGTGGAAAAGTCGAGATAGAGTTCAGCCACCTCGAAGAGGCCGGTCTGGAGAACGACAATGGACCTTCCGAGGAGGCCTAATGGATATTGACATGAGCGCACTGAGACTCCTGGAGCGTGAGCGTGAAATCCCGCTGGACCTCCTGATTCCGACCATCGAGCAGGCCCTGCTGGTGGCCTATCACAAGACGCCGGGGGCCTTCGAGAAGGCCCGCGCCGAGCTTGACCGGAAGAGCGGCCACGTGACCATCTGGGCCACCGAGATCGACGACGACGGCGCACCCATCGGCGAGTTCGAGGACACCCCGGCCGGCTTCGGCCGCATCGCAGCGAGCACCGCGCGCCAGATCATCCTGCAG
>NZ_JBFTNO010000107.1:0-10308 GCF_056397525.1 Arthrobacter sp. 05L45_2
GCACCAGGTCCGGCAGCTCGCCGGTCTTGGCCTTGAGCACCTCGCCCACCGATGCCTCGTCGCCGCCGGACAGGAAGCCGTAGCTGCGCATCCACTGGTCGTTGAAGATCTTGGCCAGGTAGCCGCGGCCGGAATCGGGCAGGATAACGACGACGACGGCGTCCGCCGGCAGGTCCTTGGCGGCCTGCAGCGCGGCGACGACGGCCATGCCGGAGGACCCGCCGACCAGCAGGCCCTCTTCGCGGGCCAGGCGGCGGGTCATGGCGAACGAATCGGCGTCGCTGACGGCGATGACGTCGTCCGGCACCGCCTTGTCGTAGTTGGCCGGCCACATGTCCTCGCCGACGCCCTCAACGAAGTAGGGCCTTCCGGTGCCGCCGGAGTAGACCGAGCCGGACGGGTCGGCGCCGATGATCCTGACCACGCCGCCGTCGGCAGCGGAACGGTCCGCGGAGACTTCCTTGAGGTACCGGCCGGTGCCGGTGATGGTGCCGCCGGTGCCGGCGCCGATCACGCAGTGCGTGATTTTGCCGTCGGTGTCCTGCCAGATTTCCGGGCCGGTGGACTCGTAGTGGCTGGCGGGAGCGGCGGGGTTGGAGAACTGGTCCGGCTTGTAGGCGCCGGGGATCTCGGTGACCAGGCGGTCCGAGACACCGTAGTAGCTCTGCGGGCTGTCGGGGGCGACGGCGGTGGGTGTGACCACAACTTCGGCGCCGTAGGCCTGAAGTACGGCGCGCTTGTCCTCGCCGACCTTGTCCGGGACCACGAAGATGCAGCGGTAGCCCTTCTGCTGCGCGACGAGTGCCAGGCCCACCCCGGTGTTGCCGGACGTGGGCTCCACGATGGTCCCGCCGGGCTGGAGCTTTCCGCTGCGCTCGGCCTCTTCGATCATCTTGGCGGCGATGCGGTCCTTGATGGAGCCGCCCGGGTTCAGGTATTCGAGCTTGACCAGGACCGTGGCGGCGATGCCTTCGGTGACGTGGTTGAGTTTGACGAGCGGCGTGTTGCCGATGAGGTCCAGGATGGACTGCGCGTACTTCATAGGTACAAAGTTACCGTCTTTGCACCGGGGACCACGTCGCGGTGCCGCCGCCGCCCGGCAGGTGCGACGATTAGCCGGTGAAGAAACGGTCCTGGTGGAAGACGCTGCGGAGCTACCTGGTTCCCGGCGGCATGCTCGTCGTCGGCGCCCTGGCACTGGCCACCGGCCTGCTGCCTTGGCCCGCGTTCGAGGAGCTCACCGGCCGCACCGTCCCCGTGCTGGGATTTGTGGTGGCGATGTCCCTGGTCACCGAACTGGTGGACGACGCCGGGTTGTTCCGGACCGTCACGGACCGGCTGGCCGCACTGGGCCGCGGCCGGGTGCTCCTCCTGTGGTTCCTGGTGATCGCGCTGGCGACAGTGTCCACTGTGTTCCTGTCGCTGGACACGACGGCGGTGCTGGTGACGCCCGTCGTCGTCCTGCTGGCCGTCCACGCCCGGATTCCCCCGCTTCCGTTCGCCCTGACCACCATCTGGCTCGCCAACACGGCCTCGCTGCTGCTGCCGGTGTCCAACCTGACCAACCTGCTGGCCCAGTCGCGGCTGGGCCTGAGTCCGGCGGCGTTCGCCTCGCTGGTGTGGGCGCCCGCGCTCGTCGGGATCCTGTTGCCCCTGGTCCTGCTCTGGCTGGCGTTCCGCAAGGACCTGCGCGGCCGGTACGAGCCGCAGCCGGCCCACCGGGTGCGGGACAAGGTGCTGCTGTACTCCTCGGCCGGGGTGCTGCTCCTGCTCCTGCCGGCCCTGGTGTCGGGGATTCCGGTCCAGTACCCCGCCGGAGCCGCGGCCGCGGCACTCCTGGCGCTGTTTCTGTGGCGCCGCCGGTCGAGCCTGCGCTGGTCCATGATTCCGTGGCGGCCGCTGATGCTGACCGTCGGGCTGTTTATGGTGGTGGAGGCCCTGCACGCCAATGGCCTGGCCAGGGTCCTTGCCGGAGTCGCGGGTTCCGGGGACAGCCTCCCGGCCCTACTGCAGCTGGCCGGGCTCGGGGCCGGCGCGGCGAACGCGGTCAACAACCTCCCCGCCTACCTCGCGCTGGAACCGGTGGGCGGTTCGCCGGTGCGGCTCGCGGCCCTGCTGATCGGAGTCAACGTGGGCCCCCTCGTGAGCCCGTGGGCGTCACTGGCGACCCTGCTCTGGCATGAACGGCTGCGCGCCCTCAACGTCGAGATCCGCTGGGGCGGCTTCGCCTTGGCCGGCCTGGCCGCCGTCGTCCTGACCGTCCCGGCGGCGGTGGTGGTCCTATGGCTGGCCAGCGGCATGCACTAGGCAGCGGCGCTCAGGCGCCGATGTCGTTGCCGGCACTCCCCGCGGGCGCGTCTCCGGGGGCCTCCCCCGCGTCGGGGGCGTTCTGCCACAGCCCCACCACGTTGCCTTCGGTGTCCTTGAAGTACGCGTTCCAGCCCATGCCGGGGACCTCCACCTTCTCCCGGTGAACTGAACCGCCGAGGGCCACGATCTGCCGCAGGGCGTCGTCAATGTCCTCGACGTCCACGGTAACCACCGGCGTGGTCAGGTCCGAGCGGCGGAACAGGCCGCCGTTGATCGATCCGGCCACGGCGGGCCGGCCGTCGTCGCCCATCGGGGTGGTCATCGCCAGGCTGTAGTCCATCTCCGGCATAACCTGGAAACCCCAGCCGAACACCGAGGTGTAGAACTCCCGGGCGCGGTTCTCGTCGTCCGCGGGAAGCTCGAAGTGCACCACTCCACCAGCCATCACACTCTCCTGACCGCTATCGGCTCCGCACCCGGGGCGGGCACGGACATCCATGCATCAGCCGGATTCTAGTCCCGCCCGGCGCCCCCGGATAAGGGCCGCCCGGCACGGGGCCGCACGCAGCCGCGGCCCTTGGCGGATGCTCCGGCCGTCGGCCCGTCGTGGGATCATGGTCCGGTGACTTCAGCAGAACTTCCCGCCTGCGCCCCTGCCGCGGCGGACGCTTCTCTGCGCTGGCATCCGGGCGGCCCGTTCGACCTGATGCAGACCCTCGGACCCCTGCGCCGGGGCCACGGCGATCCGTCCATCCGGGTCGCTCCGGACGGCTTCTGGATGGCGTTTACGACGCCGGCAGGCCCGGCGACCCTCCGCCTGGCGTCCGGCGGCCCTGCGGCTGCGTCCTGGGTTGAGGCCCGCGCCTGGGGGCCGGGGGCGGCGGAGGCGACCGGCGCCGTTCCGCGGCTGCTGGGGCGCGACGACGACTGGAGCGCCTTCGACGAACCCGGCTTCCACGCCACACTCCCCCGCATGGTGGTGGAGGCCCGGCGCCGGAACCTCGCCCTCAGGCTGCCCTCCACGGGCCGGATGGTCGATGCCCTGGTGCCCACCATCATGGAGCAAAAAGTCACGGTGATCGAGGCCCGCCGCGGTTACCGCTACCTGGTGTACCGCTTCGGAACCCCGGCCCCCGGTGCGGGTACCGTAGCCCCGGTCGGCTTGCTGCTCCAGCCCACGCCCGCGCAGTGGTTGCGGATTCCGTCGTGGGAGTGGCACAAGGCCGGGGTTGGCCCGCAGCGGTCGGCCACCATCATGCGGGCCCTGCGGTCCGCGGCCGCCCTAGAGCGGCTGGCAGAGCTCCCCGCCGCGGAAGCAGGCGCCAAGCTGCAGACCATTCCCGGCGTCGGCGTCTGGACGGCCGCCGAGGTGGTGCAGCGCACGCACGGGTGCCCGGACTCCATCGCGGTGGGCGACTACCATCTGGCGGCCTACGTCGGCGCGGCACTGACCGGGCGCCGGACCGACGACGCGGGGATGCTGCGGCTCCTGGCTCCCTGGGCCGGGCACCGCCAGCGCGTGGTGCGGATGATCGGCCTCAGCGGATTCCGCAAACCCGTCTTCGGTCCGCGGATGACCATCCAGGACCACCGCGCGCACTAGACCGGGCGCTTCGGGCCCGGAGCCCGCCCTGCCTGCTCCAGCCCGCGGCCGGCTACAGATGCAGCCGGGCCACGGCCTCCTGCCGCATATCCACCTTGCGGATCTTCCCGGAGACGGTCATCGGGAAACTGTCCCGGACGTCGACGTAGCGCGGGATTTTGTAGTGTGCGAGCTTGCCGCGGCAGAATTCCGCGAGGGCCGCGGCATCCAGCGGCGCAGCCCCGGGCTTGAGGATGATGCAGGCCATCAGTTCCTCGCCGAAGGTGGCGTCCGGGACGCCGATCACCTGGACGTCCTGGACATCGGGGTGGCTGTAGAGGAACTCCTCGATCTCGCGCGGGTAGATGTTCTCGCCGCCGCGGATCACCATGTCCTTGATCCGGCCCTCGATGACCAGGTAGCCGTCCTGGTCCATCCGGGCGAGGTCCCCGGTGTGCATCCAGCCCTCGGCGTCGATGGCCTCGGCGGTCTTGTCCGGCTGGTTCCAGTAGCCCTGCATCACGGAGTATCCGCGGGTGCACAGCTCGCCGATGTCCCCGCGCTGGGACGTCTCCCCGGTGGCCGGGTCCACGATCCTGCTCTCCAGGTGCGGCATGGTCCGGCCTACGGTTTCGGTGCGCTGGGCCATGGTGTCGCCGTCGCGCGTCATGGTGGACACGGGCGAGGTCTCCGTCATGCCGTAGCAAATGGCGACGTCGCGCATGTTCATCTCCGAGATCACCCGGTTCATCACCTCGATGGGGCACAGCGAGCCCGCCATGACCCCGGTGCGCAGCGTGGAGAGGTCGTAGCTGCTGAAATCCGGGAGGGCGAGCTCGGCGATGAACATGGTGGGCACGCCGTACAGCGACGTTCCGCCGAAGTCCTGCACGGATTCCAGGGCGGCGGCCGGCGTGAATCCGCGGCCCGGGATGATGGTGGCCGCACCGTGGCTGAAGGCTGCAAGGTTGCCGATCACCATCCCGAAGCAGTGGTAGAAGGGCACCGGCAGCACCACGCGGTCGTGCTCGGTATACGCCAGCAGTTCACCGATGGAGTAGCCGTTGTTGAGCAGATTGTGGTGCGTGAGCGTGGCGCCCTTGGGGAAGCCGGTGGTGCCGGAGGTGTACTGCAGATTGATGGGGTCGTGCGGGGTGAGCTCGGCCATCCGCGCTTTCAGTCCGGAGTGCGCGACGTCGTCCGCCCGCCGCAGCAGTTCGGCGAACGTTTGTTCCGCGCTGCTCTCCGGGTCCCCGGCGGTGAGGCCCGGCAGCCCGCCGTCGGGCAGGAACACCAGTTCGTGCAGTTCAGGGCACGCGGCCAGGGCCTGCCGGGCCATGGCGGTGTAGTCGCTGTTTTTGTCCGACGGCGCCGCGACCAGCATGCGCATGCCGTTTTGTTTGACCACGAACTCGAGTTCGTGGCTGCGGTAGGCCGGGTTGACGTTGACCAGGATCGCCCCGATCTTCGCCGTGGCGTACTGCAGGATGGTCCATTCGGCGCAGTTCGGGCTCCAGATGCCCACCCGCTCGCCCTTGGCCACGCCGACCGCCAGCAGCGCACGGGCCAGCCGGTCGACGTCGTCGTTCATCTTGGTGTAGCTCCACCGGCGGGCTTCCCCGCCGGGAACCGCGGCGGCCTCGATCAGGGCGTCGTGGAAGGGAAACCGGGCGACGATCCGCTCGAAGTTCTCGCCAATGGTCTCATCGAGCAGCGGGACGTCAGTGTCCCCGGCTGTGTACGCAAGCATGGTGCGACGCTACCAACAGGCGGCCGGCAAGAGAAGGGTGAAGCGTGGAAGTCCTAGGAAATCTTCCCGCCGGTTTCCGATGACAACGCGGCCGTTCGGTAGGGTGAAAAGCATGAGCGCACCCATTGACCTGCTGGCCACTTTCATCCCCAACGAGGGCGAATTCTTCCGCGTGAAGCTCGCCCTGGAAATCGCCATCGACGAGGTGGTCAACGAGCCCGGCTGCCTGCGCTACAAACTCACCGAAGCGACCGAGGACAAGCTGGTCCTCACCGAGCAGTGGGCCTCCCAGGAAGACCTGGACAAGCACTCCAAGGGCACGGCGGTGCAGGACCTCAACGAGTCGCTGAGCGCGCTGCTGGCCGAGCCGGTGAAGCTGGAAAAGCTCTAGGCTCCCGAAACTCCAACAAAAACGCGGGGCCACTCCGCGCCGGCAGTCCCTCTCGGGACGGGCGCGGGGTGGCCCCGCGGTGTTGGGTCGTGGCCCGGGGCGTCGGCCCGGGATCCGAGTCCCGGGACTAGGCGTCCGGGATCTGCGTGCCGTCCTGCGGGGTAGCGGCGGCCTCGGCTTGGGAGCGGGCCACGTGTGCGTGGACTTCCTCCATGTCGAGGGCCTTGACGGCGTCGACAACCTGCTCCAGCTGCTGGGCATTCAGCGCGCCGGGCTGGGAGAACACCAGCACCTTTTCGCGGAAAGCCATCAGCGTGGGGATGGAGGTGATACCGGCCTCGGCTGCGAGCTGCTGCTCCGCCTCGGTGTCCACCTTGGAGAACACCACGTCCGGGTGCTTCTCCGAGACGGCCGAGTACGTGGGGCCAAACTGCTTGCACGGGCCGCACCATTCGGCCCAGAAGTCTACGAGGACAATGTCGTTGTCCTCGACGGTCGATGCGAACTGTTCACCTGTAATGTCTACGGTTGCCATGGTTCAACGGTACGCGAGGCGCCTGCGAAAGTCCCCCGCGTTTCGCTGTTGGCACATCCCTGCCGGACTAGGCCCAGGCGTGCGGGGCAGCGCGGCGGGCGCCCGGCAGCGCGTTGGTTTCCCGCCATTCGTGGATCCAGGCGGGCAGCTCCAGGTCCGCCGGCGGGGCGCCGAATTCGCGGATGATCTCGTCCTGGCTGACCGGCTTTCCCTTGCTGACCAGTCGGGTGGCGATGTGGGCTCGCGCGTAGATCTCGCCGTCCACCACCATGCGCTGTTCGAAATAGATCGCCTTCTCATCCAGCCCGATGATCCTGGTCTCGATCGAGTACTGCTGCCAGAGCTGCAGGGAACGCCTGAATGCGATGGTCTCCCCCGCGGCCACCGGCGTCCAGCCGCGCCGGCGCATCGCCTTCCAGGTGCCGCTGCGCGCCATCAGGTCGAAACGGCCCAGGTCCATCAGGGAAAAATACATGCCGTTATTGACATGCATGGCGATATCGATGTCCGTGGGCAGCACGCGCAGCGGCAGCGAGGACGCGTCCCAGATGCTCAGTGGCGGGCGCCGCGAGGACGTGAGGAGCAGGAGGAGGGTGCGCAGAAGCAGGTGCATGAACAACATGTTACCCGTCAGTAACAACGGGCGGCAAGGGTGATCTTGCCGGACTCAGCCGGCGCTGAGGACGGCTACGGCCGCCTTGTTCCCGGCGCCCCGGATGGACCAGCAGTTCCCGGTGCCGATGACCTCCATGTCCGCCAGGTCCGCGTGCCGGAGCACTAGGGCCGTGTTCTCGTCCACCGCCACTGCCCGGTCCACGAGTCCGCCAGCCACGGCAGCCACCGCCCGGCTCAGGGTTCCGGCCTGCGCGGCATGGACATCGACGGCGAACGGGACCAGCCCCAGCCCGTCGCGCACCTCCAGTTCGTCGAGTCCTTCGGAGCACTCCTCCGAGCAGACCTCGACGCCGCGGAGCCGGTAGCCGCCCACCAGCGCATGCTGCGGCGCGATCATGGCACCGGCCGAGAAGCCCAGATAGGGCACACCGTCCGCGACCGCAGACCGGATGGCCTGAGCCGAACCCTGCAGGCCGGCCAGGTACTCGGTCGTCGGGCCGCCGCCGACGACAATCCCGTCGACGCCGTCGAACATCCCAGGGTCAGCCGGTTCGTGGGAGCGGATGAGGACCGGCGCCACCTCGCAGGCCAGGCGGGAATGCAGCGGCTCCAGGTAGGCGGGCAGGAAGTACTCCGCGCTGCCTTCGCGGTCAAATAGCACGACGGCGACCCGTGCGGTGCGTCCGCCTGCGCGGCGCCGCACGCCGTCGGCGAAGCGGTCGAAAACGACCGGTGTTGTGACGGTATCCGGTCCGCCGCCGGCCAGGATGATGCTCATGGGTATTACCGTACCCGCCGGGCCTTCGCCTCAGTCGGCTGCGATCAGCTCCACTTCGAAGCCGTCGGAGTTGACCAGGTAGGCGGCAAAGTGTTCCGGGCCGCCGGCATGGGGGTACGTCTCCGGGAACAGTTCGGTCCAGCCGCGGGCCGGGGCGTCCGCGGCCACGGCGTCCACCTGCGCCCGGGTCCCGGCCCAGAACGCCAGGTGGTTCAGCCCGGGAGCGGTGCGGTGATGGGCCCGGCCGCTCAGGTCCGGTGACTCCTCAACCACGATGTACGTGGGCCCGCGCCGCCAGCTCCGCCCGTGCGTCCAGTCCTGGTGCTGGTCATAGCCGAGCCGGGCCAGCAGCCAGCCCCACTCCTCCCGCGCACGGCCCAGATGGGGTACCCACAGCTCGACGTGGTGCAGGGCACCGAACGATTCGACAGTCACCGTCAGAGTCTCCCATGCGGCCCGGGTCTGGCCCCGGCGCGGTGACCGTCCCTCAGTCCAGGATGTGCTGGAACAGAACGTGGTCCTGCCAGGCGCCGGCGATCTGCAGGTAGTCGGGGGCGAACCCGATTTCCCGGAACCCGGCCCGCTGCAGCACCTTCTGCGAGGCGGCATTGTGCGGCAGGGTGGCTGCCTGGAGGCGATGCAGCCCCAGTTCGGCACGCGCGGCCGCCACAACGTGGGCGACGGCGGCCGAGGCAATGCCCCGGCCGGACAAATCCCCATCCACCCAGTACCCGAGGTTGGCGCTAAGGAACGGTCCGCGCACGATCCCGCTCAGGGTCATGGTGCCCACGGCACGGTCACCGGCCACCAGGATCCACGGGACCGCTGCGCCGTCGGCGAACTCGTCGAGCTTTGCGCCGATGCTGGCGCGCTGGCCGTCCGTGGTGAAGAACCCGTCCGGACGGACGGGTTCCCAGGGCGCCAGGTGGTCACGGTTGCGCCGGTAGGCGGCGCCCAGCAAGACCGCGTCGGAGACGCGGAGCGGCCGGATGCTGATCCCGCCGGGCAGCTCCGCCGCCAACGGGTCACGCGGGTCACGCGGGTCATCGGGGAAAGGCATACCCTCATCCTCGCACCGCGACCGACGGCGGCCGGCCCGCCTTCAGGTGGGCCTAGCCGGCCGCCGGCTCTTCGGTGCCGGCGAGCGCCACGATCATCCGCTCCATCCGGGCAACGCCGGCGAAGCGGCCGGCGTTGTCGGTCACCAGGAGCATGTCGAACCGTTGGTTCCGCGGCCTGGTCATCGAGCGGGCGAGCGCCTGGCTGAGCGGGGTATCAAGGTTCACCCGCATCCCCGGGCTCACCACCCCCAGGGCGGAAGCACCGGCGTCGAGCACCGCCACGGGCCGCAGATGGTCACCCAGCAGCACCACGGCCTCCAGCGCGGGGTTCCCGGCAAAGGCCTCGGCCGCCTGGGTGACTCCTGCCGCCGTCGTCGCCGGCTCGACGACGTCGCGGATGACTGTTTTGTGGGCCACGGGCCGGGTGCTGGCCAGGCGGTGGGCCAGGTCCAGGTCGATGCCGGCCCACGGCGGCGCGGGCCGGGCGAGGTGGTATCCCTGAACGAGGGGCACACCCAGGGCCACCAGCGCGTCGAGTTCCTCGGCCCGTTCCACACCCTCGGCGAGGATCCACGCATCCACACGGCTCGCAAACGCGCCCAGCATGTCAATCAGGGCCCGCTTGGCCTCATCGCGGTCCACGTCCTGGATCAGGGCGCGGTCGATCTTGATCATGGCCGGCCGCAGGGCCAGCAGGTGGCGCAGTCCCGCGTAACCGGCTCCGGCGTCGTCGACGGCGATCAGCGCGCCGGCCGCCCGCAGCTGGTTCAGGTCCGGTTCGAGTTCCACGTAGGACTCGATCGGGGTCTGCTCCGTGAGCTCGACGATGAGGCCGTCCAGCCTGCCCTCGTCGCGCCAGACGCTGCGGATACATTCCGAGGTCAGGAGCTCCGGTGAGACGTTGACGGTCATAAAGCAGTTCGGCGGCAGCGCGGGCCGGGCCTGGAGTGCCGTCCGGAGGGCCGCCGCTTCCAGCTCGGCGGCCCTGCCGTTCCTGCGGGCGGCCGCGAACCACACTTCGGGGTTCTTCTCCGTGTAGCCCGGGAAACGCGCCAAGGCCTCATAGCCCACCACTGTGCCGCGCGCGGTATCAACAATGGGCTGGTAGGCCGCGGCCAGGCCTTCGCCGCGGCAGGCCGCGGTGAGGTTGGCGTCCCAGTCAGGCCGCCCCTCTGCGCCTGCTCCGGCGGGCCCGCCGCCGGCAGTCGGTATCAACTAACCGGGACGATGGCTTTGTGGACCGATTCCACGAGTTCGGCGGGCAGCTCGGTCAGTCCGTGCACGGC
>NZ_JBFTNO010000108.1:0-16017 GCF_056397525.1 Arthrobacter sp. 05L45_2
GGTGCATGACGGCGGCGGCGATCGCAGTGCAACTATTGAAATGCTGAAGACGTTTATTCCCATGGCCAAAGCCCAGGGCTACACCTTCACGACGGTCCAGCCCATCCTGCCGGCCGAGTACGTTCCCCAGACCGGCGTTAAGGGATCGGTCGCAGACGACGCCACCCTCGCCGCAATGACGTCGTATCTGGTCACCCCTAACGTAGTGCTGACCTGGCTGTTCTGGTTCGGCATCGGTTCCCTGACCATCCTGACCTTCCTGTACGTGGTGCTGGCGGTCATCAGCAACAACCGCCAGAAGAAGCGCCGATGGGCCGACGTCAAGGACGAGGACTGGCCGTTCGTAAGCGTGGTCCTTCCGGTCTTCAACGAAGAACTAGTGGTGTCCAAAACCCTGGATGCCCTGAAAGCCAGCGACTACCCGCGCCTGGAAGTGGTGGCGATCAATGACGGCTCCACGGACAGCACCCTTGCCGTGCTTTCCGAATACGCAGAGACCTGGCCCCAACTGCGGGTTATTGACCAGCCCAACGGTGGAAAGTCGGCAGCGAGCAACCACGGGATTGCCCAGTCAAGGGGCGACATTGTGGTGACCCTGGACGGCGATACCCTCTTTGAGCCCCAGACCATCAAGATGTTCGCCCGGCATTTCCTGGCACCTCGGCACGGGAAGATTGTGGGCGCCGTGGCCGGGCACGTCAAGGTCGGAAACCGCCGCAACCTCCTGACCGCCTGGCAGAGCCTCGAATACCTGTCCGGCATCTGCGTCACCCGGATGGCTGAGGGACTGATGGGCGCGATCTCCATTGTCCCGGGCGCGTGCGCCGCGTGGCGGCGCGAGGCACTCCTGGAGGCCGGCGGCTACTCCCACGACACACTGGCTGAGGACGCCGACCTGACCCTGTCACTTCAGCAACTGGGATACAGCATTGTCCAGGAGAATTCCGCTATCGCCTGGACCGAGGCACCCATGACCATGAAGGGGTTGTTCAAGCAGCGGCTCCGCTGGACCTACGGCAACATCCAGACCCTGTACAAGCACCGGTCGATGCTCTTCAACCCGCGCTTCGGCGCGCTCGGCCTGCTGACCATGCCGTACGCCCTGATTTCCGTGGTGGTCCCCCTGATCTTTATGCCCCTGACGGTGATCGTCGCAGTCAACAGCCTGATCCACGGCGAATGGCAGGCCGTCGCATGGTTCTCGGCCTTCGTAGCCGGCACCCACATGCTCATCTCGATCGTGGCGGTCCTAATGGTCCGCGAGAGCCCCATGCACCTGCTCGTAGTGCCCATCTACCGGCTCATCTACGAACCCCTCCGTGCGTACGTGGTGTTCGGCTCGGCTCTCCTGGCACTGCGGGGCACCGCCGTCGGCTGGTACAAACCGGAGCGCACCAACAGCRCGCTGATGCCGGCGGCGCCCGCCACCGCAGCCGCACTGGCACCCGCGCCCGTTCCCGCGGACCGGTTGGCGCATCTGTGAACGCCGGCCCGGCGGGCGGGAAACAATTCCCCCATGGCGGCCGCCCTGGCCGGCGGACATAATGGGCACTAATGCGACCCCGAAAAGTGCCCGCACCCCGCCGATGGGCCACCACTGTGGCGGCGCTGGCCGTCGTGATGGCCAGCGCCGGCTGCACCTCCACGCCGCCGGGCAACTACGGTCAGGAGGAAGGGGTGAGCAGGACCTCACCGAACGGCCAGTGGTTTGGCGGCTACATCGATGTCACGCTGACGCCGGGCCTGCGGCTGCAGGACCTGCCGAAGCAAGGTTCCGTCACCACGGTCCTGTCCTTCATCAGCGCCCACCCGCAAAAGCCGTGCGAGCCGACGTGGGACGGCACCCACACCCTTGACGAGGCGGGCGGACGGCTGGATGTTGACGCCCAAGTCGATCCCTACCGGGCGGCAGGCAACGACGTTGCCGTCTCTTTCGGCGGCCAGCTCGGCAAGGAACTGTCCGGGACGTGCACTGACACCGCGGCGCTGGTGAAGGCCTACACGAAGGTCATCTCGCGGTACGGCCTCGACACCGTGGACTTCGACGTCGAAGGCACGGGCCTCGCCGACCGTGCCGCTGCCGAACGGCGCGCCGCTGCCGCCGCAAAATTGCAGGCCGCCCGTCCCAACCGCAACCCGCTCAAGGTGTGGCTGACCCTTCCCGTCTCCCTGGATGGGCTCACCCCCGACGGCGAAAAATCCATCACCGCTATGCTCGACGCCGGCGTGGATCTTGCCGGCGTGAACATTATGGTGATGGACTTCGAACCCCTGGACCCGGGCAAGACCATGCTGAACGCCGCGACGATGGCGRCCGAGTCCACCCACCAGACGCTCACTGCCCTCTATGAGCGCGCCGGGAAGCCACTGGACACGGCGGCCGTGTGGCGCAGGATGGGCCTCACCCCCATGATCGGCACCAACGACGTCAAAGGGCAGACCTTCACCCTGGCGGATGCGGCCGGCCTCAACAGTTACGCCGCGGAGCGGGGCATGGGACGGATTTCCATGTGGTCCCTCAACCGGGATAAGGCGTGCACTGCCAGCAGCCAGCCCGAACCCGGCAGCAACGCTTCGAACAGCTGCAGCGGCACGAAGCAGGTGCCCGGGAAGTTCGCGTCCGTCCTGGGCAAATCCTTCACCGGCTGAACCGGCCCTATCCGGGGCGGCTGCAGAGGATCTGCTCGACGCCCATCCGCCCCTCGGCGAAGCTGCGCAGCGCGCCCACCAGGTAAAGCCGCCAGACCCGGGCGATTTCAGCGCCCATCATCTCCACCGCCGCGCCGTGGTTCTCCTCGAACCGCGCGTACCAGGCCTCCAGGGTCCGAACGTAGTCCCGGCGCATCGCCTGGACTCCCTCCACCTCGAAACCGGCATCCTCCAGGAAGCCAAGCGTCTCCCCCACCGGCCGCATGTGCATGTCCGGGGCGATGAACGATTCAATGAACGGCCCGCCGCCCGGATGCTTGCCGCGCCGGGACATCTGCTGCACAAGGACGCGGCCGCCCGGGACCACGTTGTTGAACAGGGCGGAGGCGTACACGGGGTAGTTCCGCTGTCCGACGTGCTCCCCCATTTCCAGTGAGGCCACGGCGTCGAAGGGCCCGTCGGGGATCTCGCGGTAGTMCTGGACCCGGATCTCCACGCTGCCGCCGGCCCCGCTGCCGTCCAGGCCGAGGTCTTTGATCCGGGCGTCGATGAACGCCTTCTGTTCGACCGAGAGGGTGACGCCTACGACGTCGACTCCGTAGTGCCGGGCGGCGTGCAGGCTCAGCGAACCCCAGCCGCAGCCGACGTCGAGCAGCCGCATCCCGGGCCGCAGACCGATCTTGCGGCACACCAGGTCCAGCTTGTCCCGCTGGGCATCCTCCAGCCCGTACCCGTCGGACGAATCCGTCCAGTAGCCACTGGAGTAGGCCATCTGCGGATCGAGGATCAGCGCGTAGAAATCGTTGCTGAGGTCGTAGTGGTGGCTGATGGCGGCGCGGTCGCGGATCAGGCTGTGCAGGCGCCCCTTCACCTGGGCCTGGCTCGCGGGCGGCGCGGGCGGCGCGCCCAGGGCACCGGCGGCCTTGGCGATCCGTCCCACGCCGGCAAGCACGCCGGGGGTGGGGCGGATCCCGGTGAGTCCGCGGTCGCGGACCACCTTCCAGAGGTGTTCGAGCGCGGCATTGAGGTCGCCGTCGACGTCCAGCTCGCCGGTGACGTAGGCCTGGGCAGCGCCCAGCTCACCCGGTGCCCAGAGCAGCCGCCGGACGGCGTCCGGCGAGTTGAGCCGGACCACCGGGGCGCCGGAGGGTCCGGCTTCGCTTCCGTCCCAAGCCACCAGGCGCACCGGGAGTTCGCCGCCGACCACCGGGCGCAGGACCTCGGCGATGGTGGTCGCGAGAGCGGCCGTCACTTGGCGTTCCGATCGCCGGTACCGGCAACGGAGGCGCGCGCCGCGGGCTTGGCGGCCACCTTGTCCAGGACGATCTGCTGGACATTGAGGTAGCCGGTCTCAAATCCGGCGCGGGAGTAGCACAGGTAGAAGAGCCACATACGCTGGAAGACGGCGTCGAAGCCGAGCGCCCGGACGTCTTCGGCCCGGGCCATAAAACGCTCTTCCCAGAGCCGGAGTGTCTGGGCGTAGTGCTCGCCCATGGCGAGGCGTTCACGGACCCGGAGGCCGGTCTGCTTTTCGGTGACTTCCTCGATGGCCCGCACGGACGGGATGACGCCGCCCGGGAAGATGTATTTGTGCACCCAGGTGTAGCTGGTCCGGGTGGCGATCAGCCGGTCGTGGCCGATGGTGATGGCCTGGATGGCGACCTTCCCGCCGGGGGCCAGCACACGTTCGATGGTCTGGAAGTAGGTGGCCCAGTACTCATAGCCGACGGCCTCGATCATCTCGACCGAGACGACGGCGTCGAACTCGCCCTCGACGGCGCGGTAATCCTTGAGTTCGATCGTAACGGCGTCGGCGTAGCCGGCCTCGGCCACCCGCTGGCGTGCGAGTTCCTGCTGCTCGCTGGAGAGGGTGACGGAGTAGACGGTCGCTCCGCGGGCGGCGGCCCGGAGGGCGAGCTCGCCCCAGCCGGTGCCGATTTCCAGGACCCGGGTGCCCTCCGTGACTCCGGCCTTGTCCAGCAGCCGGTCGATCTTGGCCTGCTGCGCACCGGCCAGCCCGTCCCACGCCACGGTCCGCAGCGCGTCGCCGCTCTCCGGGAACAGCGCGCTGGAGTACGTCATGGTGCTGTCGAGGAAGGTCGCGAAGAGGTCGTTGGAGAGGTCGTAATGGCGGGAGATGTTGGAGCGGGTGTTCTGCTCCGTGTTCCGCTCGGTCCGGGGGGTGCGGGGCAGGTAGAGGCCCCGCAGTTTCTGCAGCGGCTCCGGTACCAGGGTGCCCACCCGGGCGGCGAAGACCTCCATCACAGCCGTTAGGTCATCGGCATCCCAGTCACCGGCCATGTAGGACTCGCCAAGCCCGATCAGGCCGCCGTCGCCGAGCCGGGCGGCGAAGGCCTCCGGCCGGTTCATCGTCATGACCGGGAACCCCTCTCCGGCCGTGCCCAGGACGGTGCCGTCCGGGTAGCGCACCTCCAGCGGCAGGCGGCGTACCGCGGCGCGGAAAATCGCGTCCGCAGCCTTGCCCGCAACGCGGGCCTTGAGACTGGAGGGTACGACGGCGATGCTCGGCCAGATCGCGGCGTCGATGGTCGCGGGAGCCTGCGGAACCGTGTAGGGAACTGGCCGCTGGAGGTCCGCCGGGGTCGACGGCACCTGGTCCAGGGCCGCCGGGGTGGTCTGCGCCGGGGTCTGCGCCGATGGGCGGGGTCCGGTCGCTTCGGTCATAGTCACTGGACTGCCTCCTGTGAGGGGTGGTGTGGTCGTTTGATGATGGGCAACCGACGTGCCCAAAGCTTGATTCCCTGCCAGCGGATCTGCGCTGCAACGCGCAGCGGGGCCAGCGGGACGGCGAGCGCCGCGGCCAGGATGTTCGGCACGGTGGCTTCGCTGCGGGCGCCGTCCATGGTGGCAACGAAAGGTTTCTGGCCCTCCCGTTCCAGCACGATCGAGACGGAGAGCCGATCCGAAGGTTCGGGCAGCTTCATCCGGTACTGCCCTTCGACGTCGTTGAACGGCGAGACGTAGAACGTCTTGGGCACGGTGGCCCGGCCGGCGTCGTCCGTCTCCAGCAGGTAGCAGTGCCGTTCACCGTACGTGTTGTGGACTTCGGCGACGACGCAGCGCAGCTTTCCGGCCGCGTCGTGGCACCAGAACAGGCTGAGCGGGTTGAACACATGGCCGAGGACGCGTGCGCTGGCCAGCATGGTGATGCGGCCGCCGTCGAGCACGATGCCCTGGGTGGCGAGGTAGCGCTCAACGTTTCCGCGCAGCGTTCCGTTGGGGTCACCGAGGTGGTCGGCCGCGGAGAAGCCGGCCAGTGGCGCCAGCCAGCGCGGCAGGGCCGGGAGGGCGTCGACGTCGACGTACCAGCTGTAGCTGCGGTAGGTGAAGGCGTTGCGCAGCGGGGTGCGCCGCACGTGCGCTATGGAGGTGCGGTAGATGGCCGCGCGGGTGCTCATGCGCCCTCCAGGGCTGCGACCTGCAGCTCCGGCGCGCCCGCGTCTTCCCAMTCGCGTCCCAGCTTCGCGGCGGCGTGGACTCCGGAGAGCGCCCCGTCCTCGTGGAAACCCCAGCCGTGGTAGGCGCCGGCGAACGCGAGGCTCCCGTCGCCGAGGCTGAGGATCTGCTGCTGGGCACGCACGGAGTCCGGCGTGTACTGCGGGTGTTCGTAGGTCATCGTCTCCAGGACGGCGCCATCCCCGATCAGCTCGGATTCGCCGAGGCTGACGATGTAGCGCTTCCCGTCGGCGGGCTCGAGCCGCTGCAGCCGGGTCATGTCGTAGCTGACCAGCACGCGGTCGGGGCGGGCGTCGCAGGAGGGGAGCCGGTAGTTCCAGGACGCCTTGGCGTTGTCACTGGCGGGCAGGACGGCGTCGTCGCGGTGGAAGACGGTGTGGTTGACCGAGTACGGCATGCCGGCGAGGGCCTCCCGCTCGGCGGGCGTGGCGTCCTCAAGCATCCGCAGGGCCTGCGCCGGGTGGGTGGCGATGACGACGGCGTCAAAGGTCTCGGTGCTCTCCTGGCCGCCCGCGGAGCCGGTGGTGGTCACGTCTACCCCGCCGTCGTGGCGGCGGACGCGGGTGACAGGGCTGGAGAGCCGGACGTCGGGCAGCGCCGCGGCGATCTTGTCCACGTAGCTGCGGGATCCGCCAGTGACCGTGCGCCACTGCGGGGAGCCCTTGACGCCCAGCAGGCCGTGGTGGCCGAGGAAGGTGAAGAGGTAGCGGGCCGGGTAGGCCAGGGCGGTGACGGGGTCGCAGGACCAGACCGCGCTGACCACCGGGGTCATGAAGTGCACGATGAAGTAGCTGCTGAATTTCTCCCGGTCCAGGAACTCGCCAAGGGTCAGCTCGGATGCGCCCGGGGTGGTGTCCTCGTTCAGGAGCGCGCGGGCCCGGCGGTAGAAACGCGTGACTTCCAGGAGCATCAGCAGGTAGCGCCCGCGCAGCAGGGTGGACAGCTGCGGGATGATGCCGCGTGCTCCTGCCCGGGCGCCGGCGTATTCCAGGCCGCAGCCGTCGCAGCGGATGGACATGCTCATCTCCGAGTCCTGGGTCTGCACGCCCAGTTCCTTGAAAAGCCGCAGCAACGTGGGGTAGGTCCGGTTGTTGTGGACGATAAACCCGGTGTCGATACCCAAGGTGGGGCCGTCAGCCTGGGCGACGTCGTGGGTGTGGGCGTGGCCGCCCAGACGGGCATCAGCTTCGAACACGGTGACGTGGTCCCGACGGTTAAGGACGTAAGCGGCGGTCAGCCCTGCCACTCCGCTGCCGATCACGGCAATGCGCCGCCCGTTCGGAATACTCGCTTCTTGCTGCACTGATCTGCTCCTGTTGCCTCGCCTGAATTGTCCTCATGGACCGTCTACAGGGCAATTCGTAACTGCGGGGCGGCCGGATGAGTCCGAATTCCCAGCGGCTGCCTGCAGTCCAATGTGCCAGAATGAAGCGGGATTTCGGTCCCGGCTCACCGTAACCACTGAAGGGCAGTCCGTGATCAACCCCGTGCACCTCCGAACGCTGGTGGAAGTGGTCCGGCTGGGCTCCTTCGCCGCGGCCGCCACCAGGCTGGGTTACACGGCGTCGGCGGTGTCGCAGCAGATGTCGGCGCTGGAGCGGGACACCGGGGTGGATTTGTTCCAGCGCTCGGCCCGCAGCATCCATCCCACGGAAGCCGCCGTCGTAATGACCCGGCACGCGTCCAAGGTCCTGACGGACATTGACGCGCTGATGGCCGCGGCCGCCCGGACCAGTGACAGCGCCAGCCAGGAGCTCCGGCTGGGCATCTTCCCGAGCCTTGCCACCTATGTGCTCCCCCGCATCCTGCAGAATCCTGACTGGAAGAAACTGGGGATCGAGCTGCGGGTGTCCGTGGCCGAGCCGGGCCAGACCATCCAGGGCCTGCGGACCGGCGGCGAACTCGACGTCGCCCTGGTCTATCAGGTGGGCCAGTCCGGGCTGGCGTGGCCGCATACGGTCAACCGGCAGTGGATTGGTGACGACGACTTCCGGGTGGTGCTGCCGGCGGCCTGGGGCATCGGTCCCGGATCCAAGGTTGCGGCCGACCACCTGTCCGACATGCCGTGGATCATGCACCACCCCGGGACGTCCGACGCCACGGTCATTGAACGCCTGTTCGCCAGCTGCAACCTGCACCCGCGTGTGGTGGCGTACAGCGACGACTTCCACGCCAGCCTGGAAATGGCGGCGGCCGGCCTGGGCGCGGCCCTGGTTCCGGAACTGGCCCTGCTGCACCGGCCGGCCGGGGTGGTGGTGCTGGACGTCCCCGAGATCCGGCTGGCCCGCAACGTTTTTGCCCTGCTTCCCAAGGAGCAGCAGACGGCCCAGGTCCAGCTGTTCGTGGAGCTGCTCTCGGACACGCTGCACAAGCTGGGAACCACGCGCCGGGAGTGACGGCTAGGGGGTCCGGCGCTTCTTCGCGCGCTTCCAGGCTGCTTTCCCGGTCGCTTGGCCCGCCGTCTTCCCGGCCGGAGCCACCAGGGTGCTGATGATCCGGTCCTTGAGCGTGGTGTACGGCGGGTAGATCAGTTCCAGGGTGTCCGGCCGCGTGGGTTTGGACAGCGTGGCTCGCTCGTGGGAGAAGGTCCGCAGGGAGTGCTCCCCGTGGTAGGCGCCCATCCCGCTGCCGCCCACCCCGCCGAACGGCAGGCCCGGCACCATCAGGTGCGCGGCAGGCACGTCGAAGCACAGCGCCCCCGAGGAGGTCTGCCCGGCGAACGCCCGCCGGGTGTCGGCGTCGTCGCTGAACACGTAGAGGGCCAGCGGCTTGGGACCGGCGTTGATGGTCCGGATCGCATCGTCCCGCCCGTTGACCGGGACCAGCGGCAGCAGCGGGCCGAAGATCTCCTCCCCCATCACGGCGTCCCCCRGCGCCGGGCGCAGCAGCGTCGGCTCGAAGTACCGGCTCGCCGCGTCCCGGCCCCCTCCGTGCACCACGGTGCTGGTGTCCGCGAGCGCGGCGATCCGGTCGAAGTGCCGGCGGTTGATGATCCGGCCGTAGGAGCCGCTGGCCGCCGCGTCCGTCCCGAACAGCGCGGTGATGGCCTTGACCAGTTCGGCTTCCAGGGGCTCAAGGACGTCCTCYGCGGCCAGGACGTAGTCCGGCGCCACACAGGTCTGCCCGGCGTTCATGAACCGGCCCCAGGCAATCCGCTTGGCCGCCTTGGCCAGGTCCGTGGTCGCGTCGACGTAGGCCGGGGACTTGCCGCCGAGCTCCAGGGTGACCGGCGTCAGGTGTTCGGCCGCAGCCCGCAGCACCACCTTGGCGGCCGCTTCGCCGCCGGTGAAGAAGATGTGGTCGAACTGCTCAGCCAGCAGCGCGGTCGCCTCGGGGATGCCGCCTTCGACCACCTCGGCCGCGCCGGGCAGGTAGTCCGGAATCCAGCGCGCCAGCGCCGCTGAGGTGGCGGGGGCATGCTCGCTGGGCTTGAGCACCGCGGTGTTGCCGGCCGCGAGGGCGCCGGCCAGCGGGGCGAGCAGCAACTGCAGCGGGTAGTTCCAGGGCCCGATCACCAGGACCACACCCAGCGGAGTGAGCTCGGTCCAGGCTTTCGCCGGCTGGACGGCCAGCGGAACGGGAACCGGGCGCGGCCGGAGCCAGGCTTCCAGGTGCTTTTCGAGGTGCGACGCTTCCGCGGTGACGAACCCGATTTCCGTCAGCTGCGCCTCGGTTCCGTGCTTGCCCAGGTCAGCGGCCAGGGCGGCGGCGAACTCGCCCCGCCGCTCGGTGAGCATCCGCCGCAGGTTGCGGAGCTGCTCCAGCCGCCACGCCTGCGGGCGGGTGGTTCCGCCGTCGAAAACGGCGCGGGCACGGGCGACGGCGGCGGCAACAGTTTGCATCCGATCAATGTACCGGTCCCCCGCCGGACTCCGCCGCCGGTATCGGATAAATGCCGGGCGGTGCTGGAACGGACCACTTTTGAGGACTATGTTGAAGACATGAGCAAGGTAGCGAGCCGGCACTTTGGGGAGATCGAGCTCAACCACGGGCGTGACCACAACTTCGCCGCTAGACACGAACTGGCCGGCCAGCCCCTCGAGCTGGACTTTCCATTGCAACGCGCTCAAGCCCGAACACCTCAAGCAGGTGTTCGGCGTCGAGGAGAAGTCGCAGCTGACCAACCAGGTCTTCCTGAAGGCCCTCAAACTCGGCCACGTGGGCATCTACCCGGGCCAGCCGGAACGGTACTTCGTGCTGGACTTCACGCTCGGCGCGCACTTTACGGACGAGATCCTGGTCGCTTCGGCGGACGAGGACGGCGTCGTCGATGACGAGATCCTCTGGGAATCCTGAATCGATTGCTCCGAGGATGCCCTTTTGACCCCTCAGAACGGCGCCTACTCAGCAATCGATGACTGAAACGGACGACGCCGGCCGGTCACCCTGCGGGAGGCCGGCCGGCGCCGTTTGGTGCCGTCGATTGGTGAGACGGGCTTTGGAGCGGACCCTGGTGTTACTTGGCCGCTTCCAGCAATCCTGCGCGGACCACCTTGGTGGCCTCGACCAGGTTGCGCAGCGACTCCTCCGTCTCGGCGTAACCGCGGGTCTTCAGGCCGCAGTCCGGGTTGACCCAGAGCTGGCGCGACGGAACGTGCTTGACGGCGGTGCTGAGCAGGTCGGTGACTTCCTGCTCGCCGGGGACGCGGGGCGAGTGGATGTCGTAGACGCCCGGGCCTACGCCGCGGCCAAAGCCGTGGGATTCGAGATCGTGCACTACCTCCATGCGGGAGCGGGCGGCCTCGATCGAGGTGACGTCGGCGTCGAGGCCGTCGATCGCGTCGATGATGGCGCCGAACTCGGAGTAGCACAGGTGCGTGTGCACCTGGGTGGCGTCGCCGGCGCCGGCCGTGGCCAAGCGGAACGACTTCACGGACCAGTCCAGGTACGCCGCCTGGTCCGCCTTGCGCAGCGGCAGGAGTTCGCGGAGGGCGGGCTCGTCCACCTGGATGACCTTGATACCGGCCGCCTCGAGGTCGGCGATCTCGTCGCGGAGGGCCAGCGCCACCTGGTTGGCTGTCTCGCCGAGCGGCTGGTCGTCGCGGACGAAGGACCAGGCCAGGATGGTGACCGGGCCGGTGAGCATGCCCTTCATCGGCTTGTTGGTCAGGGACTGCGCGTACTTGGCCCATTCCACCGTGATCGGGGCGCTGCGGGTGACATCGCCCCACAGGATGGACGGACGGGTGCAGCGTGAGCCGTAGGACTGGACCCAGCCGTGCACTGTGACGTCGAAGCCTTCGAGGTTTTCGGCGAAGTACTGCACCATGTCGTTGCGCTCCGGCTCGCCGTGGACCAGGACGTCGAAGCCGAGCTCTTCCTGCAGCTCCACGACGCGCTTAATTTCGTCCTTCATCAGCTGCTCGTACTGCCCGGTGCTGAGATCTCCGCGGTTGGCGCGGGCCCTAGCAGTACGGACCTCGGCGGTCTGCGGGAAGGACCCGATGGTGGTGGTGGGCAGCGGCGGCAGGTGCAGCGCCTCGGCCTGCGCGGCTTCGCGGACGGTGTAGGCGGAACGGCTGAAGTCGGCGTCGGTCAGGGCTCCGGTGCGGGCCCGGACCTCGTCCCGGCGGACACCCTCGGCGGCTGCGCGAGAGGCGATGACGCGGGTGGCCTCGTCGATCGCAGGCTGGACCGCCGCGGCGTCACTCAGCAGCCCGGCGAGGGTCACCACTTCGACGGCCTTCTGGTCGGCGAACGCGAGCCAGCTGCGCAGCTGCGCCGAGAGCTGGACTTCCTCCTCGACGTCGTGCGGGACGTGGGCGGTGCTGGTGGAGGTGCTGATCGCGAGGCGGGACACCGAGTTCTGCAGTTCCGCGATTTTCGCCGCCGAGGCCGCGAGGTCGTTGCGCCAGATGTTGTGGCCGTCCACGACGCCCGCCACCAGGGTGGTGGTGCCCAGCGCGGCCAGGGCGGCGGCGGAAGGAACGTCGCCCTTGAAGACATCCAGGTGCAGGGCGTCGATGCCGGTAGCGGCGAGGGTGCCTAGCTGGCCGTTCAGTGCACCGTACGGGGTGGAAACGAAGAGCTGCGGCCGGTGCGCGGCGCCGGTCAGGACCTCGTAGGAGCGGGCGACGGCGGCCTGGATCTCGACGGCCGGGGTGTCCTGGTCCACAACAAGGGCGGGCTCGTCGAGCTGGACCCAGCTGGCTCCGGCCGCGGCGAGCTTCTCCAGCAGGGCCGTGTATACGGGGAGGACGTCCTCCAGGCGGGACAACGGGTTGAAGACCGCCGGCGCGTCGTCCGACGCCTTGCTCAGCAGCAGGAAGGTGACCGGTCCGACGATGTAAGGGCGGGTCTCGATCCCGTTGGCGAGGGCGTAGGCGAATTCGTCCACGATCCGGGTGGAGGTCAGCGCGAAGCTGGTCTCGGGGCCGATTTCCGGGACGAGGTAGTGGTAGTTGGTGTCGAACCATTTGGTCATTTCGAGCGGCTGCTGGTCCTTGGTGCCGCGGGCCAGGGTGAAGTAGCCGTCGATGTCSAGCTGGCCSTCGGCGTCGAGGAGGTTYCCGAAGCGGGCSGGMACGGCGCCGAGGTGSGCGGCKGCGTCGAGCACCTGGTCGTAGTAGGAGAAGGTGCCGGGGACAGCCGCGGCTTCCACCAGGCCCAGGTCCTGGAGGCGCTTGGCGGTGCCGAGCTGGATCTCCTTTGCGGCGGCGTCCAGGACGGCGGCGTCGATGGCGCCGGCCCAGTAGGCCTCGACGGCTTTCTTCAGTTCGCGGCGGCGTCCGATGCGCGGGTAGCCGAGGAGCGAGGCGGCCGGGAACGGGGTGGGGACAACGGTGTTCTGATCAGTCATGGGAAGTCCTAAGTGTTGGGTGGTGCAGTGGGAAGAAAGTGTGGGCTGCCGCTCAGCTGGCGAGCTGGCGGCGGGCGGACGGGCGCTGGTGGCCGCGGTGCGGGCGTGGCAACGCCAGCTTGTCCAGCACGTCGAGGGCACTGGCGTGCTCGTTGAAGGTGTAGAGGTGCAGGCCGGGCGCGCCGGCATCCAGGGCGGCGTTGGCCAGGTCCACCGTGGCGCTGACCCCGATGCGGTTCCGTTCGGCGTCGGTGTCCGCGGCGGCGAGCCGTTCGAGCAGCTCGGGTGCCGGTTCGACGCCGGTCAGTTCACCCAGCCGGGTGAGCCGGCGGATGCTGGTCAGCGGCATCACGCCGGGGATGATCGGGATGGTCACGCCGGCGCGGCGTGCCCGGGACAGCAGCTGCGCGTATTGCTCGGTGTGAAAGAAGACCTGGGTGATGGCAAAGTCGGCGCCGGAGCGCTGCTTGGCGAGCAGAACCTCGACGTCGTGGGCCTCACTGGGCGATTCGGGATGGCGGGTGGGGTACGCCGCCACGCCCACCGCGACCTTCCCGGCGCACAGCAGCGCTGACCGGCGTTGTTCGACCCGGCGGATGAGCTCGATCAGGTCCTGGGCGTATCGCAGGGATCCCTCGGCCGGTACTCCCCCGTCCTTGGGCTGGTCGCCGCGCAGGGCGAGGATGCCGCGGACGCCGACGTCGAGGAGTTCGCCGATGATGTCGGCCAGTTCCTGCGGGGTGTTGCCCACGCAGGTCAGATGCGCGAGGGGGCGCAGGGTGGTGTCCTGCACCAGCCGGTTGATGAGTTCGACGGCGGTGTTCCGGTTGGAGCCGCTCGCCCCGTACGTGACCGATACGTAGTCAGGACCGGTGGCTTCGAGTTCGCCGATGGTGGTCCAGAGCGATTTGGATGCCGCGGGTGAGCGGGGCGGAAACAGTTCGTAGGACAGGGCGACGGGGGCCGCGCCGGCAAGATTTGGATGGGTGTCAATGAGGCTTGGTGGCGACATTTGCGTCCTTGGCTGTGAGCCATTGGTGCCTGCCGGGCCTGATGCGGCCTGCTGGCACCAATGAGTTGAGTTTGGGGAACACGGAGGGAACTTCAGCAGGGCGCAGCCGCGACTGTTACGCCTGGTACGAAGTTGTCCKTGAGCAAATGTCAGGCCCACATGGGGGCACCCACACCCTCCTTGGCTGCCCGTGGAATGTTCCGTCGGGCGGGCCTGCAGCGGAGGATCGCTGACACGTTACCGCGGTAACTTGTGTACGACTTTAGGGGCCGCCGGGGCGGCATTCAAGCCGGCAGCCGAATTAAGACGAGACTTTACGCCTGTTGGCGGCATGCGGCAGAAGATTCTTCGTTGGAAAGGCTGCTTTTATGGCCAGCGCCTCACCGGAACCAGGGCACCACGGCCCCTCCCCCTGGACGCGGCGCAGGTCTATTCTGGGGGCATGATCCAGCTTCCAGCCAGCTACCAGGAGTATCTCGCCGGTAAGAGCGAGAGCCTCATCAACACTGTCCGGCCGATCCTGATGCAGTCGGCGGCGGACCGGTTGCACGGCGTCCGGGTGGTGGTGCACCCGCACGACCATCAGGCGCACCTGGACGACACCATTCCGTTCGGCACCGTCATCGAGGACATCGACTGAAGGTTCCGGGCTAGCCGTCCAGCAGGAGGCGCTGCGAGCGGGGCGCCAGCGTGTGCTCAAGGACCAGACACGCGGCCCCGACGGCGCCCACGTCCTCGCCCACGCCTGTGCCTACCACTTCGATGCCGTGGATCTTACGGGTGGCGCTGCCCTCCGCGATGAACCCCGGGATAAGCTCCAGGTAGGCCGGGGATAGGCATGACCAGAAAGGCCCGCCAAAGACGACGCGGTCCACGTCCAGGGCGTTGGTCACCGCGGAGATGGCCCGCCCCACCAGGACGGCGGATTTCCGGATGATGTCCAGCGCCACGGTGTTCCCGCCGTAGGCCAGGGCGCAGAGTTCGGCGAAGCGCTCCTGGATCACGGGGGCACTGCGGTCCTCGGAGGCGCTGTCAAGGACCCCGGCAGCCTCGGCCTGTGCCACCAGGACCTGCGGGATGGCCGAGGATTTCACGCAGCCGCGCTGGCCGCAGTCACACGGGGGCCCGTCGGGATCCACGATGATATGTCCGATTTCCCCGGCGTTGCCGGATGTGCCGCGGACCACTTCATCGTTGAGGACTATGCTGCAGCCGATCCCCGAGCCCATGTACATAAACACAAAGCTGCCCGCGCCGCTGGGACCGCCGGCCCAGGTTTCGGCGACGGCTGCGCTGGTGACGTCCTTGTCCATCAGCGTGGACAGCCCGGTGGCCTCGGCCAGGGCGTCCCTCAGTGGAACGCGTTCCCACCCCGGCAGCAGCGGCGGGTCCACCACCGCGCCTTCCTCGAGATCGATCGGGCCCGGCGAGGCGATGCCAAGGCCTGCGACCTTGGCCCGGTCCACGCCGGAGTCCTCGATGAGTTGCAGGATCTCGGCGGCGATGGTGGCGATGATGGACTGCGGCTCGGGGCGGGACGGGGTCTTGATCCGTGAATGCATCACGACGGCGCCCACCAGGTCCAGCAGGACGAAGGTCAGGACGGCGGGATCCAGGTGGACTCCGACGGCGTACATCCCGCCCGGGTTCAGCCGGAGCATGGTCCTGGGCTTGCCCGGGCCCGTGCCTTCCTTGCCGGCCTCGACGATCAGGTTCTGGTCCAGCAGGCGGCGGGAAATGTTGGAAATGGTCTGCGGTGAGAGGCCCACGATCTGCGCGAGCTCGACCCGGCTCAGCCCGCCGGGGGCGCGCCGGATTGCGTCCAGGATGACTGTGAGGTTGAAATCCCCCATCCGTGGAAGGTTCGTCCCGCGCCGCGGCGAGGGTGTTCGGATCTCAGTCACTGATACCTCTAAACGTCTTCGGCCAAGCACTGCTGATCTCAGAATGGTACGTTACCGGCGGCCTCCGGCCCCACAAGGAGCGTCAGAGCGGGCCGGCAGCGCCCGTGCCGGGGCGCCGGGTGCTGGCGGTGACCGTGAATTTCGGGTTGCGGCCGATCTCGCGGGTGGGGCCCACC
>NZ_JBFTNO010000109.1:0-10167 GCF_056397525.1 Arthrobacter sp. 05L45_2
CCGTCACCGCGAGCGCCTCGCCGGGCGTCATCGCGGCGGGCATCGCCGCGGTGTTCGGCGTCGCCATCATTGGCGCGCTGGTCCCTGCGCTGCTGACCGCCCGCATCCGTCCCATCGAAGTCCTCCGAGGAGAATAGCCATGATCGAAGTCAAGAACCTGGTCCGCACCTTCAAGTCCGGCGACCGCACCATCAAGCCGGTCAACGATGTGAGCTTTGAACTCGAACAGGGCACCCTCGCCTCGATCGTGGGCAAGAGCGGCAGCGGCAAGAGCACCCTGCTCTCCCTGCTGGGGGCGCTGGACAAGCCCACCAGCGGCGACGTGCTGGTGGACGGCGTGAGCCTGGCCGGGATGCCCGACGGACAGCTGACCCGCTACCGGCGCCGTGACATCGGCTTCGTCTTCCAGCAGTTCAACCTCATCCCGAACCTCTCGGCCGTGGATAACGTGATGCTGCCGATGGAGTTCGCCGGCCTCCGCAAAGCCGCCCGGGCCGAGCGCGCCCGGGAGCTCCTGGAGCAGGTGCAGCTGGACCCGGAAAAGCACACCCGCCGGATCAACCGGCTCTCGGGCGGCGAGCAGCAGCGCGTGGCCATCGCCCGCGCCCTGGCCAACGAACCGAAGCTGATCCTGGCTGACGAGCCCACCGGCAACCTCGACGAGCAGACCGGTGAGCACATCATCGAGCTCCTCAGCGCCCTGAGCCGGGACCACAACACCACCATCCTGGTGGTCACCCACGACCGTGCCCTGGCCAATAAAACGGACCGGCGGTTCCGGCTCCAGCAGGGCCGGCTCACCGAAGAAACTGCCCGGAACCACGCGACGGCGGGCACCCCCGTGTAGCGGCAGGCGGGTGAGAGGATGGCATCATGAGAGCCCCCATCGCCAACCCGTGGCTGTCCAGCCAACCCGACCAGGATCCCCGGACCGCGACGGGCGCGCGGCTGCGGTGGGGCGTGGTGGCCACCGGCGGGATCGCCGCCGCCGTCACCCGGGACCTGGCGCTGCTGGCCGACGCCGAGCTGTACGCCGTCAGCTCACGGAGCCAGGCCGCGGCGGATGCCTTCGCGGCCGACTACGGCTTCGCCCGGGCGTACGGGGACCACGACGGCGCGGCCGGCTACGAGCGGCTCCTGGCGGACGACGCCGTCGACGTCGTCTACGTCGCCACCCCCCACGCCCAGCACCACACCATCGCCCGGGCGGCCCTGCTCGCCGGCAAGCACGTGCTGTGCGAGAAAGCCCTGACCGTCAACGCCCGGGAGGCCGCGGACCTCATCGGCCTGGCCAGGGAGCGGGGACTGTTCCTGATGGAGGCCATGTGGAGCCGGTTCCTGCCCGGCACGCAGCGCGCCTTTGAGATCGCCGCGTCCGGGGAAATCGGCGAGGTCAAATGGGTGGCGGCCGACCTCGGCTTCCCGGCCCCCTACTCCCCGACGTCCCGGCTCTGGGCCCCGGCGGACGGGGGCGGCGCCCTGCTCGATATCACCATCTATCCCCTGCTGTGGGCGCTGGGCACCCTGGGCTTCCCGCAGACCGTGAGCGCCACCGGCTGGATCAACGACGACGGCGTGGACGCCCAGAACGCGTTGACGCTGGGCTACCACCACGGCGCCCAGGCGCAGCTGACCTCCTCGCTGCTGGCCCACGGTCCCCGGACGGCCACCGTGGCCGGCAGCCTGGGGTTCCTGCAGAGCGTCGGCTCCATCAACAACCCCAAGGAACTGGTGGTGCGCGTCGGCTTCGAGGAGCCGCGGACCGAGCTGTTTGATGTGGTGGGCCGCGGTTACACGTACGAACTCCGCGAGGTCACCCGCTGCATCCAGCAGGGTCTAAACGAGAGCCCGGTCATGCCGCTGGAGGACTCCCTGAACACCATGCGGCTGTTCGACGGCGTGCGCGCCCAGCTGGGAATCAGTTACCCGAACGACGCGCGCTGACCCCGGATTTCCGGGCTCTGCGGGGCGGATATTGCCGCGGGCTATGGACTCGCCGCGGCCCCCGGACTTACCCTGTAGTCCAATCGTCGAAGGGTTTCGGGGAGGTGAGTTGCGCATGGAACCTGCAACAAACTGCCCCCGTGCGCGCCGCCTCCTGCAGCGCGGGCTCCTGGGATTAGGCGCAGGGCTGGCGTGGCTGGCGCTCTCCGCGGCCTCGGCCAATGCCGCAGCACCTCCGGCCTACAGTGCGGTCTCTTCTGTTCCGGTCTCGGCCGTCGGCACCATGATCCAACTGCCCAGGGCTGACGACCCGGTAGCACCCGGCACATCTCCGACGCCGGCCGTCACTGCCACGCCGGTTGCCGCCGCACCGGTGGCACGGGTGGCACCGGCTGCCCCGGTGCCGGTACCTGCCGTCACGACGGCGGTGCCCGCCGCACCTGTGGCGCCCGCCCCGCCGGTGGCCGTGGCGCCCGCCCCGCCGGTGGCCGTGGCGGCCCCCGTGGCTGCTGTTCCGCTGCCGGCTCCGGCCGCGCCGCCGCCCACTCCGCTGAACATTGAACCGGTGCTGGCGGCCGCTCCCGTCAGCGCACCGGCCGCCAGCCTCCCTGCGGTCGAGACCGCTCCGGCGCCCGCTCCGGCGCCTGCACCGGCCAGCGACCCCGTCCCCGCGCCCGCGCCCGCCACCACCCAGGCCCCCGACCCCGTCGTGGACCCGGCCCCCGCGCCCGCGCCACCCCCTGCTCCCGGGACCGACCCAGCCCCCACACCCCCGGTCGAACCTGCTCCCGCGCCGGAGCCAGCCGTTCCGCCCACCGATCCCGTTCCGGGGGCCGGTGACGTCCCGGCCGCCCCGCCCGCGTCCGATCCGGTTCCGCCGGCTGTCGGGTCAACTCCCGGCGCCGTGCCCCCTGCCGTTCCGCCGGTCGCGCCCGCAGTGCCGCCGGCCGCACCGGTACCCGTGACCGTTCCGGTAACGATGCCGGGCCAGGCC
The DNA here is from genome assembly GCF_056397525.1 of Arthrobacter sp. 05L45_2. Taxonomy (NCBI): domain Bacteria; kingdom Bacillati; phylum Actinomycetota; class Actinomycetes; order Micrococcales; family Micrococcaceae; genus Arthrobacter; species Arthrobacter sp. 05L45_2. The sequence goes on from NZ_JBFTNO010000109.1 coordinate 2,939, forward strand.
GGGACCGTCTCCGGGCCCCTGGTGCCGGCCCGGAGGATCGCGGCCGTAACTCCGGCCCGGACGGATCGGGGGGCGGCCCAGCACCTGACGGTGCCGGGTTACCAGCAGGAACCGGCCGAGGACCCGTCGGGCTTCCTCTCGGCGAACCCCGGCTACYACGTTGTCTTCCGGACGCTCCCTGACGTCCAAGGACCCGGCACGGCGGCCGGTGCGCCCGCTGCGGGAATCAGGGCCCCCTCGGGCCAGGGTTCGGGCAGCGGCATCCCTGCCGCGCCCGCCGGCGGCGGTGAGCACCCGCTCCCTAACGGCGGAGGTACCGGGTTGCCGGCACCGAGCGCGCTCCCCCCGGTACCGGGGTCGGGGTCCGGCAACGGTGCCGCCAGCGGCCCGTCCGGGGCTGCGGCGGTGACGCCGAGCGCTTTCTTCTTCATTCCGCCCATGGGCTCAGACCCCATCAGCGGACCGCTGCAGCACGTCCATCCTGCTGTCGCCGCTGATCCCGGCTCCTCTCCTGACTAGTAGGGCCGTCCTCTGCCATTTTCCTGCGCAGAGCACGGTCCTTCGGGTTGCCATGTGCGCCCGCCGTCAGTCATTCAGGAGTTTTCCCCATGGACACCACCGTCCGCGGCCGGACAGCCGGCTTCCGTTTCCCTCTCCCGCCTAGGCGCTCCACGCCTCGCGTCGTGGTTGCCCCGCCCACGGAACGGCCGCCGTAACGCGCGGCCGCTCCGTCCAGGTCCACTGCCGCCGGAGCGAAGTCGTTGGGTCCGCTGGGGGATTCAACGGCCTCRCCGGCTCCGGCGCCGCCCCATCCCTGCGCGCGAAAGGTGGATCCGCCACCACAGACATCACCTGCATCCGGCTGGCGTCCCGCGGCCCGATACGCTGCCCGTAGTATTCATTAGGGGGCGCCGCCGCGGCGCCAGGGACAACAGACGGGAAACACGGTGGAGGCTTCGCCCAGTAAGGTCACGGCCGAGATCCTGGGCGGCCGCTACCGTTTAGGCGAAGTGATCGGCCGGGGCGGCATGGCCTCGGTGTACTCCGCCCGGGACCAGAACCTGGGCCGGGACGTGGCCCTGAAGCTCTTCGCGCCCCAATCCGCGGATGCCGACGAGCTCAAGCGCCAGCAGGCCGAGATTGAACTCCTGGCCACCCTGAACCACCCGAGCCTGGTCACGCTCTACGACGCCGGCACCGACACCCGGGTCCCGGACGAGCCCCGCCCGTTCCTGACGATGGAGCTGGTGGAGGGCCAGGACCTGCGGAGCCGGATCCGGCACAGCGAGGTCCCGTTCGATGAGCTGGCGGTGATCGGGGCCGGACTCGCCGATGCCCTGGCGTACGTCCACTCCCTCGGGATCATCCACCGCGACATCAAGCCCGCCAACGTCCTGCTCGTGCAGGTGCGGCCCGGCGAACCGCTACGCCCCAAGCTGACCGACTTCGGCATTGCCCGGATCGTGGACGGCACCCGGCTCACGGCCACCGGAACCATGGTGGGCACCGCGGCATACCTGAGCCCGGAGCAGGCCCGCGGTGCGGATATGGGCCCCGCCAGCGACATCTACTCGCTCGGCCTGGTGCTGCTCGAATGCATCAAGGGCTCCGTGGAGTACCCGGGAAGCGCCGTCGAATCCGCCGTCGCCCGGCTGCACCGCGCACCCGCCATCCCGGACAGTGTTCCCGTCGAATGGGCGCAGCTGATCAGGGCCATGACCGCCCTGGATCCCCTGGACCGGCCCGCCGCGGCCGACCTTGAAGTAGCACTGCGCCAGGCCCTGGTTTCGCCCGAGTCGCTCCCGGGCCTCCTGGCCGAGGAACGCACCCGTGTCCTTCCCGCCCCGCCGGCCCGCCCGCCCCRCTCTGCGCAGGACACTCCGGCCGACGGCAGAGGTGCCGGCGACAGCAGCACCGGCAAGAAACCGGGAACCCGCCGCCTGCCCGTACTGGACCCGGACGCGGCCCGCGCGACCCCCTCGAACGCCGCCGCCCCCTCGAACTTGGCGGGCGCCGGCGCTCCCCGGCGGACGGCACGGCCGCTGGCCCGCTTCCGGCACGCCAGGCGCCGCACCAAAGCCGCCGTCGTCGTCGCCGTTGTGGCGCTGCTCGCCGTCATCGCTGCCGCCGTCGTCCTCTCCCTCCCCCAGCCGCCCGCCGTCGTGCCCTATCCCGCCGTCACCGGCGACCTCGGCGAGCACCTGAAACAACTGCAGAAGAGTGTGGAACCATGAGCGTCGCCAGCCACCGGCCCTGGTCTGGTGTGGTCGCCGGCCCGTTGGTCGCGGTTGCCCTGATCGCGGGCTCGCTGACCGGATGTTCCGGCCCGGCCGCCGACCTCGACAGGACCGCCGCCGACCAGCTCCAGGCCCAGGTCCTGACCGTGACGAAGGACGTGGCCGCCAACAACCCGGCCGGCGCGTTGAAAGCGCTCGACGAGCTGGCGGCCAAGCTGGACGCCGCGGCTGCCGACGGGAAGGTGTCCTTCAAGCGCCACCAGAGCATCAGAACGGCCCTCGACGCCGTCCGTGCCGACCTCACGGCGAAACAGGCGGCCGCGGCGAAAGCCATCCGGGACGCCGCCGCCAAAAAAGCCGCGGCTGAGAAAGCCGCAGCCGACAAGGCCGCCGCCGACCAGGCTGCAGCGGACGCAGCGGCTGCCGCAGCAGCCGCTGCCGCAGCCCAGAACGCTCCCGTCGGCAAAGCCAAGGGAAAAAACAAGGGCAAAGGCGACCACTGACGCGCCCCGGGCTTTCGCTATCGCCCGGATCCGGCTAGCTTGGTCAGTCAGGCCGGAAACGGCCGCCCGATTTCCCGACCCGCATCCGGGCACTCGCACCACCCTTGTATCCGTCCCTTTCCACAACGGGCGGGCCGCACGCCCGCCATCGAAGGAGTGAAAGCAAGCATGGCAACAGTCCAGGAATCCATCGCCGTCAACGTCCCCCTCAGCCGGGCCTACAACCAGTGGACCCAGTTCGAGGACTTCCCGCAGTTTATGAGCGGCGTCGACGCCGTCCGCCAACTCGACGACACCACCGTCCACTTCCAGACCAGCATCGGCGGGGTCAAGCGCGACTACGATGCCCGGATCACCAGCCAGGAGCCGGACCGGCAGGTTTCCTGGGAGAGCCTTGACGCGCCGCGCAACGCGGGCACCGTGCGTTTCGAAGAACTCGGGCCGGCGGAGACCCGGGTGGACGTCGAGCTCAGCTGGGAGCCCGGCTCCGCCACCGAGAAGATCGGCGCGGCCGTCGGGCTCGACGCCCGCCAGGTCGGGGCGGACCTGGAACGGTTCAAGAAATTCATCGAGGGCCGCGACTTCGAGACCGGTGCCTGGCGGGAACGCGTCAACAACGGCGGGCTGGACGGCCAGCCGCAGGGCGCTCCCCTGCTGACCGACACCGGCTACGACGTCGTAGGCAGCGACGCCTCAATGGACACGGATCCGGACATGGCCACCGAGCCGGCCTTCGACGCGACAGCGGACCGCCGGGACTCCGAGCGCTAGGCGTCCCGCCGCGGAGCCAGGCACTCGGCCGGCGACGACGACGGCGGGTTGGGCCGCCGTCGCCGTCCGGCACTGGAAACGCCAAAGGGCGCACCGGGATCTCCCGGTGCGCCCTTTGCGTGTGGCGAACTAGCCCAGCAGCGCGAGCACTTCGCCGAACTTGGCCGAGGGGCGCATGATCGCGGAAGCCTTGGCTTCGTCCGGGCGGTAGTAGCCGCCGATGTCCGCCGGGGAACCCTGGACAGCGAGCAGCTCGCCGACGATGGTTTCCTCGTTGGAGCTCAGGGCGTCCGAGACGGCAGTGAAGGCAGCGGCCAGCTCGGCGTCGTCGGTCTGGCGCGCCAGTTCATCGGCCCAGAACTTGGCCAGGTAGAAGTGGCTGCCGCGGTTGTCCAGCTCGCCGGCCTTGCGCTTCGGGGACTTGTCCTCGAGCAGGAAGGTGCCGGTGGCGCGGTCCAGGGTGTTGGCCAGGACCTGGGCGCGGGCGTTGCCCGTGGTGGTGGCCAGGTGTTCGAAGCTGACGGCCAGGGCCAGGAATTCACCCAGGCTGTCCCACCGCAGGTGGTTTTCCTTGAGCAGCTGCTGGACGTGCTTCGGGGCCGAGCCGCCGGCGCCAGTCTCGAACAGGCCGCCGCCGTTGATCAGCGGAACGATCGAGAGCATCTTGGCGCTGGTGCCGAGTTCGAGGATCGGGAACAGGTCAGTGAGGTAGTCGCGGAGGACGTTGCCGGTCACCGAGATGGTGTCCTCGCCCTTGCGCAGGCGGTCCAGGGTGAAAGCCGTGGCCTCGTCCGGGGCCATGATCTCCAGCTGCAGGCCCTCGGTGTCGTGGTCCTTGAGGTATTCCTCSACCTTGGCGATCATCCGGGCGTCGTGCGCGCGGSCCTTGTCCAGCCAGAACACGGCCGGGGTGGCGGAGGCGCGGGCACGGGTGACGGCCAGCTTGACCCAGTCGCGGATCGGCACGTCCTTAGTCTGGCAGGCGCGCCAGATGTCACCCGGGGCGACCTGGTGCTCGATCAGCACGGTGCCGGCGTCGTCGATGACCTGGACGGTTCCGGCGGACTGGATCTCGAAGGTCTTGTCGTGGCTGCCGTATTCCTCGGCGGCCTGGGCCATAAGGCCGACGTTCGGGACGGTGCCCATGGTGGTCGGGTCGAAGGCGCCGTTGGCGCGGCAGTCGTCGATGACAACCTGGTAGATTCCGGCGTAGCTGCTGTCCGGCAGGACGGCGAGGGTATCGGCTTCCTGCCCGTCGCGGCCCCACATGTGGCCGGAGCTGCGGATCATGGCCGGCATGGAGGCGTCGACGATCACGTCGGAGGGCACGTGCAGGTTGGTGATGCCCTTGTCGGAGTCCACCATGGCCAGCTCGGGGCCGTCGTTGAGGCCCTTCTGGATGGCGGCTTCGACGTCGGAGCGGATCTCTTCGGGGAGGTCCTCGAGGCCGTTGAGGATGGAGGCGAGGCCGTTGTTGGGGCTCAGTCCGGCCGCGGCGATCTGCTCGCCGTAAGTGGCGAAGAGGTCCGAGAAGTAGGCCTTGACGACGTGGCCGAAGATGATGGGGTCGGAGACCTTCATCATGGTCGCCTTCAGGTGCGCGGAGAACAGCACACCTTCCTCCTTGGCCCGGGCCACCTGGGCCTTGAGGAATTCATCCAGGGCGGCTGCACGCATGACGGTGCCGTCGATGACCTCGCCGGCGAGCACCGGGAAGGCCCGCTTGAGGACCTTGACCGTGCCGTCTTCCTTGACCAGCTGGATCTTGAGGTTCGTGTCGGCCCCGATCACCACGGACTTCTCGTTCGAGCGGAAGTCATCGGCGACCATGTGCGCGACGTTGGTCTTGGATTCCGGGGTCCAGGCGCCCATGCTGTGCGGGTTCTTGCGGGCGTAGTTCTTGACCGAGAGGGGTGCGCGGCGGTCGGAGTTGCCCTCGCGGAGCACCGGGTTCACGGCGGAGCCCTTGATCTTGTCGTAGCGGGAGCGGATGTCCGTCTCTTCGTCCGACGCGGGGTTGTCCGGGTAGTCCGGGAGCGCGTAGCCCTGGCCCTGGAGYTCGGCGATGGCGGCCTTCAGCTGCGGCACCGAGGCGCTGATGTTGGGCAGCTTGATGATGTTCGCTTCGGGCTTCTTGGCGAGCTCGCCGAGTTCGGCCAGGGCGTCGCTGACACGCTGCTCTTCGGTGAGGTAGTCGCCGAATACGGCGATGATGCGGCCGGCTAGCGAAATGTCGCGGGTCTCCACTTCCACACCGGCCGTCGACGCGAACGCCTCGACAATCGGCAAGAACGAATAGGTGGCCAGCATCGGCGCTTCGTCGGTGTGGGTATAGATAATCTTGGCCATTGCTCGGGCGTCTCCCTGAAAGTCTGCGGATATCCGGAAATCTTGTGTTATCTCAACGGCTCTAACTTACCCGAGGTGGCCGCCTCGGCGCCTATCGGGGACGGACCGCCCCGGACCTGTGACTCGGGGGCCCGTCATGACTCCCCGCAATGCCGGTGTGACAGAATTTGACAAACTGCTTTACATGTTCGTCAAGTTGACGTAGTTTCATACCCATCACAGCGGCCCGCCTCCCGGCAGGCCGCACCGCACTTAGCCCGGTTAGGACACCCATGAGAACATCCAAGACTCTGGCCACCAGCCTCCTGAGCCTCTCCGCCGCCGCACTCCTGGCGGTCAGTGCGGTCAGTGCCGCCGGCGCGGCCACCGCCGCCCCGGCCAAGGCACCGGCAGGGACGTCGAACGTCAGCAGCCACGCCGTGAGCGACGGCGCCACGGCCGACTACTGGACGGCGGAACGCATGCGCACCGCGATTCCGGGCGATGTGCTGGCAGCCAAAGCCGTGGCCCGCGGGGCCAACTCGACCGCCCACCGGAACGTCGAAACAGGCGCCCCGGCCAAGGTGGAAGGCACCGCACCCACCCCGCAGGCCAAGCAGGTCCAGACCAAGGCCAACGCCAGCGAGACCCCAGTCAAGCACATCGGCAAGGTGTTCTTCACTCTGGGCGGCTCCAACTATGTCTGCTCGGGCAACTCTGTGACGTCAACCAACAAGAGCACCGTCTCCACCGCCGGCCACTGCGTTAACGAGGGCCCCGGCGCCTTCGCCACAAACTTCACCTTCGTCCCGGCCTACCTCAACGGGTCCGCACCCTACGGCAAGTGGACGGCCAAGACCCTGTACGCCCCCACCCAGTGGAGCTCCGGCGGCGACATGACCTACGACACCGGCTTCGCCGTGATGAACCCGCTCAACGGCAAGTCCCTCGCCGACGTCGTCGGGGCCTCCGGTGTGCAGTTCAACGCCGCCCGCGGCCTGACGTACAAGTCCTTCGGCTACCCGGCCGCCCCGCCGTTCAACGGAGAATCCCTGAAGAGCTGCAGCGGCACCGCCACCAACGACCCGTACAACCCGCAGTTCAACACCCAGGGCATCCCSTGCRACATGACCGGCGGATCSTCSGGCGGSCCKTGGTTCATCGGYACCAGCTCCTCSGGCTACCAGAACTCSATCAACAGCTACGGCTACGGCAGCAACTCGACCACCATGTACGGCCCGTACTGGGGCTCGGTCATCCAGCAGGCCTACAGCGCCGCAGCGGCTTCCTAGGACTCTTCATCCTGAACGGAGTCTTCATCCCAGCGAAATCCCACTGAAATCCCACTAGGAAAGGAAAAGGCAACGCGGGGCCACGTGCCACCCATCCC
>NZ_JBFTNO010000110.1:0-10157 GCF_056397525.1 Arthrobacter sp. 05L45_2
CTTCGCGGCTACCCAGACGAACAGCAAAACAGCCCAGCAGGAGGCCCTCGCCGCGGCCAAAAAAGAAGTGGACCGGCTGCGCGCGCTCGAGAAGAAGATGAAGGCCGGCCTGGCCGCCGCCGGGCTGACGCAAAACGTCGAGTTCCAGATCGACCAGCGCGGTCTGACGGTCAAGCTCATCGGCTCGCAGGCGTTCTTCGCCCCGGACCGGCCCGAACTCACCAACCGGGCCGCCCAGGTGCTGCACATCATCTCGCCGATCCTGGGCCCGACATCCCTGGAGATCATGGTGGAGGGCCACGCTGCGAAGGGCATCACGGCCTACCCGTCCACGTGGGAGCTGTCCTCCGCGCGCGCCGTCAACGTCCTGCGCTTTATGGTGGACCACGGCGGGATCCCGCAGCAGCGCATCGGGGCCGTCGCCTTCGGCTCCGCCCGTCAGGTCAACGACGACTCCACCCCGCAGCTGATGGAACGGAACCGGCGGGTGGACATCGTCGTCATCTCGGACAAGCCCGACGTCGTCCGCGCCCTCATTCCCGAGGCGCTCAAACTCAGCGAGAAGTAAGCCCGGCCCGGCCGCCGCATTTTGCCGTCCTCATATTGCCTGCGGCGGACTGCTTACGACGGCGGGTCCCTTGCCGATAGTGGCAACCGTGAGTGTTCTGGATGAGCGGGAAGTGGTACGGGAGCGGACCGTTAGCGTCTATGACTTCCGGCGTCCGGCGACGCTTGCGCGTGAGCACAGCAGGGTCCTGGAACTCGCCTTCGAGACCTTCGCCCGCCAGTGGGGCACCCAGCTGACCGCTAAGGTCAGGGTGAAGTCCGTGGTCCGGCTCGAAGACGTCGGAATGCAAAGCTACGACGAGTACGCCGCGTCGCTGCCGGCCGTCACGGCCATGGTGCTCTGCACCGTCGAGTCCCACGATTCGAAGCTGGTGGTGCAGTTCCCGGCCCCTTCGGCCCTCGGCTGGATCAACCGCATGCTCGGCGCCTCGAACGACACCGCCATGCCGGACCGGAAGTTCACCCAGATCGAGCAGGCCCTGGTCAAGGGACTGATGGACGAGGCACTCGAGGACCTCGGCTACTCCCTGGGGCCGCTCCTGAGCGAAACCATCCGGGTGGACACSGTCCARTACAACTCSCAGTTCGCSCAGGCYGCCGCRCCCAGCGAACTGATGATCGTGGCMTCCTTCACCATCAACGTCGGCAACATCAGCGCCCCGGCGACCCTGGCCGTGCCGGCCGGGATCCTGCTGGGCCGGCTGAAGAAGGTCAACCCGACGGACGACCGCGGTAACGCCGCAGCCCGTGTCAGCTCGCAGCTGGAGCGGGTTCCCGTGGAGCTCTCCGTCAGGCTCTCGACCTCGTACGTCACTCCCAGCCAGGTGCTGGGCCTCGCGGTCGGGGACGTCCTGACCCTCCCGCACCTGGAAAACCGGCCCTTCGACCTCACCCTTGACGGCACGAGGCTGGCCACTGCCGCCCCGGCCCGCAACGGGTCCCGGGCCGCCGCCGTCATTGTCACAATCGAGGAGAACAACCAATGAGCATCACCCTGACCAAGCACGAATCGTCGGCGGAGCGGCTCGTTGAGGAACTGCCCAGCCCGGTAGCCCTGAAGGTTGCAGCCCTGGTCCCGGCCCGCGCCGCGGCGCCCTACGCCCGGCAGGCCGTCACGGCGACGTTCGTCGGTGCCGTGACCGCTGACCTGGCCCTGATGCTCAGCGACCGCACCTTCCTCGATGAAGCTGCCGGCGGTATGGCCGGCGGCCAGCTCGGCGTCGTGTCCGTCACCGACGTCCTGCGCCCGGCGATGGAAAGCGCAAGTTCCGTCTTTGGTGCCGGCGTGCTGTCGGACCTGCGCGAATCCGATGCGTCCGGGTTGCTCTCGGACCCGGACACCGCCGTTTTCGAACTCTCCGAGGGCACCAGCCCTGCCGCGTGGTTCGCTGTCCGGCTGCGCGAGCACGGCAACAGCCAGGACCGCGCCGGTGACCTCTTCGGCGGCGGCGACATCGTTGCCGGCCGGCTGGGCCGGATCAACAACATCGAAATGGCCCTGACCGTGGAGATCGGCCGGACCCGCATGTCGGTCCGAGACGTCCTCTCGCTCGAACCCGGCAAGATCATCGAACTGGACCGTTCCGCCGGTGCCCCCGCCGACGTCCTGCTCAACGGCCGGCTGATCGCCCACGGCGAAGTGGTGGTCCTGGACCAGGACTACGCCGTGCGGATCACCCGGATCCTCGACGTGGCCGAGGGGCTTAGCTGAATGGACTCGCTGATCCTCGGACTGCGGGTAGCCGTAGCCCTGGGCGCGGTGCTTGGCCTGATCTGGTTGCTGCAACGCCGTCTCGGCAAAGGCCCGGGACGACGCCGCGCTGACGCCACCCTGAGCGTYGTCAGCCGGCAAAGCGTCGGCCAGCGGGCCTCCGTTGTGGTGGTCGACGCCGGCGGGCAGCGCTTCCTGCTGGGCGTCACCGACCACGCCGTCAACGTCCTGCACACCGGCGACATCCCGGACGAACCGGCCGAAGAGCTGTCCCCGGCGCCCCGCCGCACCGGTGCCGCCGGCGCCTTCGCGCAGATCCTTGCCACCGCCGGCGGCCTCTCCGCCCCGGTACCCGGTGCCGCCGATGCGGCGGCCGACTCCGGATCCGGCGTGCCGTCTGTAGCCGCCGATCCCGCCGCTGCAGCCCAGGCCGGCACGACCGAGACGCCGGTGTCCCGGCGCACTTCCATCCACCGCGAATCACACGCCCGGACTGGCCCGGGACGTGGCACTATGGCCGCCCCGGCCCATCCGCCGATGCACGGGTCGATCCTGTCCGGATCCACCTGGAAGCAGGCCGCCGCCGCTCTCAGGAGCGGACGCCGCAATTGATCCGCCCTGCCCTCCGCTCCGCCACCCTCCCGGGTACCAGCCACGCCAGCCTCCGCCGCAGCGGCAGGATCCTTGCCGTCGGCCTCGCCGCCGTGCTCCTGGCCGTCCTGCTCCTGTGGCTGAATGCGTCTGCCGGCCATGCCACCGCCCCGGTACCGCCCGTTCCGCCGACCCCGCCGGCCAGCCCGGATAACGGCAACGTCAACATCCAAATCAACGGTATGGACGGCAAACCCTCCTCGGCCGTCCTGACCCTGATCGGCATCACGCTCCTGTCGGTGGCGCCGGCCCTGCTGCTGATGATGACCTCGTTCACGAAGATTTTCGTGGTGCTGGCCATGACCCGCAACGCGCTCTCGCTGCCCTCCATCCCGCCGAACCAGGTGCTGGCCGGCCTGGCCCTGTTCCTGTCGATCTTCGTGATGTGGCCGGTCATCAACGAGATGAACACCATCGGCGTGCAGCCCTACTTGAACGGGACGCTTGATTTCAACGGTGCCCTCAGCGCCGGATCCGGGCCGCTGCAGCACTTTATGCTGGCGCACACCCGCGAGGAAGACATTGCGCTGATGACCCGGGCGGCCGGCATGGAGAACCCGGCCACCCCGGAGGCGGTGCCGCTGCAGACCCTGATTCCCGCGTTTATGATTTCCGAGCTGCGGGCCGCCTTCATCATCGGCTTCGTCATCTTCATCCCGTTCCTGGTGATCGACCTGGTGGTGTCCGCGGCCCTGATGTCGATGGGCATGATGATGCTCCCGCCGGTCATGATCTCGCTGCCCTTCAAGATCCTCCTCTTCGTCCTGGTGGACGGCTGGGGCCTGATCATCACCTCGCTGATCCAGAGTTATGCGGGCACCGGGTGAACGCCAACGCCGTCCTGGACATCTGCCTCCAGGCCATGATCGTGGCCGCCAAGCTCTCGGCCCCGGTGCTGGTAACGGCGCTGGTGGTGGGTCTGGCGATTTCGCTGCTGCAGTCCATCACCCAGCTGCAGGAAGCCACCCTCTCCTTCGTGCCGAAACTGGCCGCCGTGGCGGTCGCCCTGCTGGTCTGCGGGCACTGGATGATCTCGGAAATGGTCACCTTCACCAACGACCTCTTCGCCAAGATCCCGTCCCTGCTCGGAGGCTTGTGAGGTGGGCATCCCCATCGACCAGACGTGGCTGGAGGTCCTGCTCCTGGCCACCGTCCGGATGACGGCGTTCCTGATCGTGGCACCGCCGTTCGCGCACCACGCCTTCCCGGCACGGATCAAGACGATGCTGGGCGTTGGCCTGGGCCTGGCCGTCTCGCAACGGCTTTCCGCGGGCTACACGGCCAAGGACACTGCCGGCTTCTTCACCGGCGTGGTCCTGGAACTGATCACCGGGCTGGTTCTGGGGTTCCTGGTGATGCTGGTCTTCGCGGCCGTCCAGTCCGCCGGCAGCCTGATCGACCTCTTCAGCGGCTTCCAGATGGCCCAGGCCTTCGACCCGCAGATGATGGTCAACGGCGCCCAGTTCACCCGGCTCCTGCAGATGGCGGCCCTCGCCCTGCTGTTCTCCTCCGACGGCTACCAGCTGGTCATCGGCGGCCTGACCGGGAGCTTCACCGCGCTGCCACTGGCCGGCGGCATCGACCTCGCCCAGCCGGTCCAGGCCATGACGTCCGCGGTCACCGGCATGTTCCTCGCCGCCGTCCAGATCGCCGGCCCGCTGCTGGTGGTGCTGTTCCTCGCCGACGTCGGACTGGGCCTGCTGACCCGGGTGGCCCCGGCACTGAACGCATTCTCGCTCGGCTTCCCGCTCAAAATCATGCTGACGCTCTCGCTGGCCGCATTCCTCTTCCTGGCCCTGCCGCGGATCGTCTCCACCCTCGCCGGCCAGGCCGCCAGGACAGTGCTGGGGGTGGGCTGATGTCGGATTCACAGGAGAAAACCGAACAAGCCACCGACAAACGTATGCGGGAGGTCCGCTCCAAGGGCCAGCTCTCCCGCTCGCAGGACCTCACGGCGTGGCTGGCCGTCGGAGCCGCCGCCGTGATGATTCCGGCCACGGTGGAACGCGGCGCCAACGCCGCCACGGACCAGGTCTTCAGCATCCGGGGAGTGATGGCCGCACCCGACCCTGCGAAGGCCGTGAAGGCGCTCGAGAACGGGCTCGGCTCACTGGCCGGAATCCTGGGACCGCTGCTGATAGTGGTCCTGGTGGTGGTCCTCGTCGGCTCCGCCCTGCAGGGCGGGATCCACGTGAAGAAGTTCCGGGTTTCATTCGAGAACTTCAAACTGCTGAGCGGCCTGAAACGCTCGTTCGGCACTCAGGCGCTCTGGGGCGGAGTCAAGGCCCTGCTCAAGGCCACCGTCGTCGGGCTGGTGCTCTACTCCGTGGTGCAGGGGCTCATCCCGGTGCTGCTCACCGCCGGCGGCCTGCCCGTCTCCGGAGTGGTGGCCGCCGCCGGCGGCGGCATTTCCTCCCTGGTSCAGTTCGCCGTCTTCGCCGGCATYGCGCTGGCCGCCGTCGACTTCTTTGTGGTGATGCGGCGGAACCGGAAGAAAACCCGAATGTCCAAGAAGGAAGTCCAGGACGAGAACAAGAGCAGCGAAGGTGATCCGCTGATCCGCTCCCAGCGCCGGGCCCGGCAGCTGGCCATGAGCCGGAACCGTATGATCGCGGCGATCGGGGACGCCGACGTCGTCCTGGTCAACCCGACGCACGTCGCCGTCGCGCTGAAGTATGAACCCGGCAAGTCGGCCCCGCGGGTGGTCGCCAAGGGCGCCGGGCATGTCGCGGCCCGTATCCGGCAGGAAGCCGAAGCGAAGGACGTGCCCATGGTCCAGGACATCCCGCTCGCCCGGGCGCTGCATGGGGCCTGTGAACTGGCGCAGGAAATCCCGGTGGATTTTTACCACGCAGTGGCCGGCGTGCTGGCCTTCGTGATGTCGCTTAAGGCCCGCGGTGCCGGGGCCGGCCTGCACCGGATGGCAGGAGCCTCGCTATGACTACTTTTCGGAACACCGTTGGAACCAGCGTCTGTGAAAGGACCGCGTTATGAACAACAGGCTCGCCCGGCTTGCGGTGCCTATCGGCATCGTCGGCATTGTGCTGCTGCTGGTGGTTCCCGTGCCCGCGCCGCTGCTGGACTTCCTGATCGTCTGCAACATCCTGCTGGCGCTGCTGGTGCTGCTGACCAGCATGTTCGTGAAGAAGCCGCTGGACTTTTCCGTATTCCCGTCGCTGCTGCTGGTGGCCACACTGTTCCGGCTGGGCCTGAACGTCGCCTCCACCCGCCTGGTCCTAGGCAACGGCTACGCCGGCCAGGTCATTGAGGCTTTCGGCAAAGTGACGGTGGGCGGGTCGATGATCATCGGCGCCGTCGTCTTCCTCATCTTGGTGGTCATCCAGTTCGTGGTGGTCACCAAGGGCGCCGAGCGCGTCGCCGAAGTGGGGGCGCGCTTCACCCTGGATGCCATGCCGGGCAAGCAGATGGCGATCGACGCCGACCTCAACGGCGGCCTGATCACCGACACGCAGGCCCGGGAGCGGCGGGCCGAGGTCTCGGCCGAAGCCGACTTCTACGGCGCGATGGACGGCGCCTCCAAGTTCGTCAAGGGTGACGCCATTGCCGGCATCATCATTATCATCATCAACTTTGTCGGCGGCATCGCCATCGGCATGCTGCAGCGCGGCCAGGAGATCGGCGACGCGCTGAGCACCTACGGCCTGCTGACCATGGGCGACGGCCTGGTCACCCAGATCCCGGCCCTGCTGATGGCCGTCTCGACCGGCATGATCGTGACCCGCTCCAACGCCGAAGCGGACATGGGGCGGACCGCCTCCACGCAGCTGCTGCAATCACCCAACGCCCTGCTGATCGCCGGCGTGGCCGCGATCGCCATGGCGCTCATCCCCGGGATGCCGCCCATCCCGTTCGTCCTGGTCGGCGCGGGACTGATCATCGCCTCGCGCCGGACAGCGGCCAGCCAGCAGCAGGCCGAGAAGGCCCGCGACGCCGAGGCCGCCGCCCTGAGCTCCCCGGAACAGGACCCCAACGAGAAGCTGCTCGAGGACATGCGGGTCCACCCCGTGGAGATCCTGCTGGCCCCGGACCTCGTGGACATGGTCTCCGGCGCGTCCGATGACCTGCTGGCCCGGGTCCGTTCGCTGCGGCACAAGATCGCCATGGAACTGGGCCTGGTCATCCCGCCGGTCCGCACCCGGGACAGCGTGGACCTGCCGCCGGCCACCTACACCATCCGGATCGCGGGTGTGGAGGCCGGCCGCGGCACCGCCCCCGGAGGGCAGATGCTCGCCCTCGGCGATTCGCTGGATTCGCTGCCGGGGGTGGCGATGATCGAGCCGGTCTTTGGGCTCGCCGGGAAATGGATTCCGGCCGAGATGCGGCACAACGCCGAGATGACGGGGGCCACCGTGATCGACCGCGTCTCCGTGCTGGTCACGCACCTGTCCTCCATTGTCACCAGCCACGCCGCCCGGCTGCTCTCCCGCGAGGACGTCCGTGTCCTGACCGAGGGTGTCCGCAAGCAGAGCCCGTCCGCCGTCGACGAACTCACCCCGGCACTGCTGTCCCTGGCCGAACTGCAGCGGGTGCTCCAGGGCCTGCTCGATGAACAGGTCCCCATCAACGACCTCGCCCGCATCTACGAGGCCCTGACCCTCCGGGCCAAGATCTCCACGGACCCGGAGTCGCTCGTGGAGGCCGCACGCCAGGCCCTCGGCCCCGCCCTGACCGCGAAGTTCATGGAGGGCCCGGTGCTGAACGTGATCATGATCGACCCCGTCCTGGAACAGTCCATGCTGGAGGACATGCGTCCTGCCGAGGGCGGCAGCCAGATCGTGATGGGCCAGGACAGGCTCGACGCCGTGCTCCGCTCCGTCCACAACGCCGTGGAGTCCGCCGCCGCCGCGAACAGGCAGGCCGTCCTGGTCTGCGCCCCGGCGCTGCGCCCGGCCATCCACCGGCTCATCGGTGCCCAGCCCGGGTCCGTCCCGGTGCTGTCCTACCGGGAAGTCACTTCCGCCAACGTCCGGATCGAAACTGTAGGAGTCGTGCGCCATGCCGAACCGCTATCGGCTTAAGGGAGCCTCGCTGGAGGAAATCCGCAGCAAGGCCGAGGCCCAGTACGGCCCCGCAGCCCGGATCGTCTCCGCCGAACGCGTGATCAGCCCCGGCATCGCCGGGCTCTTCGCCGCCAACCGCTTCGAGGCGATCGTTGAGGTCCAGCCCAAGCACGACGTCGTGACCGGCGAGGTGGTGCCGGAGGCGGACATCATCCTGGCCGACGGCGAGTCCGCGCAGACTGCTGCACGGCCGGCTGACGCCCGGCCCGATGCCCGGCCGGTTGACGCCCGGCCCGCCGCGAAGCCCGCGGCCATGCCGGCCGGCCCTCGGGCACCCCGCGACGCCCGGCCGGCCCCGGAAGCTCCGGCCGGCCTTCGGGTCGCCGCCCCTGGCCACGCCCTGCAGGGCGACGCCATCGCGGCCCTGCTGGCCGAGGCGGACGCCGCCGAACTGACCCTGCACCGGAGCGGAGCCCCCGGGGTCTCCACCGAGTCGCCGGGCTTCGCCGAACTGCTGGACCAGCTCGGCTCGGGACTCCGGCCGCCGGCAGCGGCCCAGCCCGATCCCGTACCGCGGGTTACCCCTGTGGCCATCGACAGCGAACCTCCGGTTCCGGCGCCGCGGCAGGAGGCTCCGGCGTCGCCCGGGCGGCCCGCCATGCCGGTCCGGGCAACGGTACCGGCCCTCTTGAACGGAACCGGTGACCTGGTGGTGCTGGTGGGACTCGGCGACGACGCCCTGGACACGGCCCTGGCCATGTCCATCGCGGCCGGCGGCGCCGACGTCCGCACCGCGGGGCAGCTGAGCGCCTACGGGCACCTGCACCTGGACGGACGCCAAAGCGCGACGGCGGCCCGCGCCCATGCCGTGGAGACCGAACAGACGGTGATCACCGCCTTCGGCCTGGGTACGGCCCGCAACACCCTGGCGCGGCTGCAGGCGATCTCGGCGCTGTCCCCGGACCAGCTCTGGGTCGTGGTGGATGCCGGCCGCAAGCACGAGGACACGGCCCGCTGGGTCAGCCTGCTGCGCGCCCGCCTTGAGGTGACGGCCGTGGCCGTCGTGGGCGCCGCGGATACCGGTTCGCCCGAAAGCGTCGATGCGCTGGGCCTGCCCGTGGGCTGGATCGACGGCCAGCCGGCGCCCGTGCCTGCGCCGTGGGCCGCAGCCCCCGGCCACGAAGGGTAGATTGAGAGAATGCTGGTACTAACACGCAAGCCGGGCGAACAGATCATGATCGGCGACGGCATCGTCATCACTGTTCTGGAAGGCCGCGGCGACGGCGTCCGCATCGGCATCGAAGCACCCCGCGGCGTCCCCATCCAGCGCCGGGAAGTCATCGAGGCCATCGCCGCCGCGAACCTCGCGGCCGCCGAAGCGGGTGCGGAGGCCGACGCCGGCACCGAGGACGCCCTGCGCGGGCTGCTGCCGCAGGCACCTGCCGCCTCCGCGGAGTGAACCTGGCCGCCTGACGGCACCGGCTGCGCGGCTGGACCTCCGGGCCGCAGCAGCCCTGCCGTCAGTGCGAGTTCGCGTCGTCGCCCAGGTACTGCACCATCAGCGGCAGCGTGGCGC
Source organism: Arthrobacter sp. 05L45_2 (assembly GCF_056397525.1). NCBI lineage: Bacteria > Bacillati > Actinomycetota > Actinomycetes > Micrococcales > Micrococcaceae > Arthrobacter > Arthrobacter sp. 05L45_2. The sequence continues at coordinate 9,527 of NZ_JBFTNO010000110.1, forward strand.
GGCGCGTGATGGCCAGGGCACGCTCGATGTTTCCGGCCACCGTCAACTGTTCAAGGGCCTCCGCAGGATCGGCGGCAGCCGGGGGTGGCTGCAGGCCCTGGATCAGGTCCTCGTTGACGCGGGTTGCCCCGGCAAGCCGGACGAGCAGACTGCGCAGGCCGTCGAGGTGTTCCTGCAGGACCGTGGGCCACGAGCCGTGAGGTGCTGCGGCAATCAATTCAGGCAGTGTCGCTTGCGCCGGGAGGCCCCATTCAGCGGCCACGGCCGCGGATTCGACATTTCGGGCCAGGGCCTCGAAGCGCATCCGGTCCAAGACCGACTCCACTTCCGACGCCGTAAACGCGATCCAGTGGATGTTGCCGGCCGCTACGTGCAGGCGCTGCGTTTCCAGGCGGAACAGGAGCAGTTCCAGCTGCCGCCGCTCCTGCCACAGCGCCGCCGAAAGATCCGCTGCACCCATGGGCCCCATTCCCCTGTCATCCCGGCCAAATTACGGCTTTCCGCATTTTCCGCCAAGCTTTTCCCTGAGGGTACACGCAGATTCCAGATCAGGTGATAGGTTTCGTTCTGGGTGCTGCGCCCGAGCTTCGAACACCGTCTCCCATGGGGGGAGCACGGGACCGTTTGCGGG
>NZ_JBFTNO010000111.1:0-10038 GCF_056397525.1 Arthrobacter sp. 05L45_2
GAGGGTTCGGTGCCGTCCTGGTCGAGGGCGTCGATCCAGCGGCGGGCGATGCGGGTGAGGAAGTCCGGGTCGTACTCGGTGGCGGTGGCGGTCAGGGCGTGTTCCATCCGGGTGGTGGTGTCGGGGTCGGTGACGGGCCGGACCCGGTCCAGGGCCTGGCTGGTGATCGTGGCGGACCGGGAACCGAGGGTTCCGGCGGCGAGGGCGGCGCCGAGTTCCTCGTGCCGGGGTGCCAGGGGCTGGCCGGTGGTCCCGGTGCGGGGCAGCACGTCCCCGGCCAGGGCCAGCCGGCGGTGCGCTTCGGTGGCGCTGATATGCAGGCGGGCGCGGAGGAAATCCCCGGGGCGCCGGTACCCGTCATCCAGGACCGGGTCATTGGTGGCAGCGGCGTCGGTGCGGGTGCGTTCGACCGCTGACGCAGCGATGAGTTGCAGGTACTCCACGGTCCGGGAGATCTCCTCGACCCGGGCCGCGAACTCCGCGGCCTCACGGACCCCGAACAACGCCGCGTCCGCGACCGCCGTCGCACTGAACCCCCGCAAGTCCTCCAGCACACCACCCAACACCGCACCGCCGGCAAGCTCACAGCCCGGCTGCGCACCGCGCTGATCACCGTCCGGCCCACCAGCCGGACGAAACGCGAGAGCTGCACCGCTTCCCATAAACCAAGTCTCCCAAGGGGGTACGACAAAATAGCGACCGCCTCAAAGAGACACCCGAAGACAACCACCCCTAGACAGGGAAGAAAGTCCCGACCCGTCGCGTGGCAATGTGGCAGCGTCATCCGATGCGTCGGGCAGCGCTACCAACACCCGCCGCCGTCGGACCCCCGCCCAAAACCCAACCTCCAGCCCGACTACAGAGTCGTGGGCACTCCGGCGTCGGCAAGTGCGGTGAGCAGTTGGGTGCGTCGTTCGTCGGTGCCGAGGCTCAGGATGTAGCCGTGGTTGGCCTCAAGCCGGATGGCGGGTCCGGTGTCCTGGATCAGTCCAAGTCCGAAACCGCCGAGCCGCAGCCCGAACCCATACTGCAGACCCGTGATGGTTTGTGGTGATGCGGACCGGACCTGCGAGAGCGGGATGCGGGCGCGGTACAGCGGCAGCCAGGTGAGGATGATCGTGTCCTCCGTGAGGCGGATCCGGGAATAGCCGAAGGAGAACACGGCAATGAAGACCATCGCGGCGGCCAGGGCCGCGAGCCCACCCGGGCTGCGGCCAGCGCCGGAGACCAGCGCGCCAACGAAGCTGGCAACCAGGAGCAGGCCAACACCAGCGAAGATCCAGCGCGGCGTCTTCCCGTAAAACATGCGGCCGGAATCAAACAGCGGGGCCGTTCCGGGGCGGGTGCTTGCCATAATTTATCCTCGCACGCTGCCAAGCCCCGGCCCCACGGTCGTCTAGATTGGTTCGGTGGTGCACGAAGAGGTCCTTGCTGGCGGAAATTCAAGCGTGGTGGTGCGCGTGGGGGATACCGTGCGCAGAAATTCGGGTCCCTGGACACCCGCCGTCCACGCCCTGCTCGAGGCACTCCGGACCCAAGGAATCGACCGTGTCCCGACGGCTCTCGGCATGGATCCGCAGGGCCGCGAAATCCTCTCGTTCCTGCCGGGGGACGTTGTCCAGTACTCGCTGCCGCCCTGGATCTGGCACCCTTCCATCCTGCAGGAGGCGGCCGCCCTGCTCCGCCGGATCCAGGACGCCAGCACCGAGCTGGCCCGTGCGTCCCTGACCTGGCAGCTGCCAACCCATCACCCGGTTGAGGTGATCTGCCACAACGACTTCGCCCCGTACAACATGGTGTTCCAAAACCACCGGTTCGCCGGTGTCTTCGACTTTGACGCGGCGTCGCCCGGGCCCAGGATCTGGGACTTCGCCTACCTGGCGTACCAGCTGGTGCCGCTGATCGAAGGGCTCGGCGACGGCAAGGGTGACGGTGCAACGAACGACGACGGCGGGCAGCAAGGTGCCGGGGCGCCGTCGTCGTCCCAAAAAATCGCCCGCCTCGACGCACTGATCGAGGCCTACGGCTACCCCTTCGAGCGCCGGGACGTGCTGGAAACGCTGAGCGCCCGGCTGGGCGAACTCGCCGAGTACTCCGACAACCGGGCCGCCGAAACCGGCCGCACGGAGCTCAACGACCACGCCGCAATGTACCGGCGCGACAGTGCCCGGATGCTGCTCCTTGCCGCACAGCAGTGACCACACCGGCCGCCGGTTGTGGCCGACCTCACTGTTCCCGCCGGGAAGCAGCCGCCCGGCGGCTCCGTTGCACTTAGGGAACGCACCAGCGCCCCGACCGGGGCCGAAGCCCACCGAAAGGGACGCGAATGACCCTCGCCCATGAAGAAGCAGTAATCGACGCCGCAGCGGTGGATGCCATCTTTGCCCAGGCACGCACGGCGAACGCCTTCACCGGGGAAGTCACCGAAGAGCAGGCCCGCGCCATCTACGAGCTGACCAAGTTCGGTCCCACCGCCTTCAACTCGCAGCCGCTGCGCGTCACCTACGTCCGCTCGGACGAGGCCCGCGCCACCCTGGTTGACGCCCTCTCCGCAGGAAACCGCGCCAAGACCGCGTCCGCCCCGCTGGTCGCCGTCCTCAGCGTCGACACGGCCTGGCACGAGCAGTGGGACACTTTCCTCCCGGGCTACAACGCCCCCAAGGCCATGTACGACGCCGCCCCGGACCTCGCTGCAGCCACCGGCAACAACAACGCGCACCTGCAGGCCGGCTACTTCATCCTCGCCGTCCGTTCCCTCGGCCTCTCCGCCGGACCCATGACGGGCGCAGACTTCGGCAAGATCGACGCCGATTTCTTCCCCGACGGCAGCCAGAAGAGCTTTATGGTGGTCAACATCGGCCAGGCCGCCGAGGAAGCCTGGGGCGCACCGAAGCCCAAGTTCGCTTACGACGACGTGGTCCGCACCGTCTAATCGCCCGGCGGGCCGCCGTGTCGGAGGGCAGTGGCAGACTAGCCCCATGCGGAACCTGATCGTGGTTGCCTTCCTCGAACCGGTCACCACCGGGATGGTATTCCCGCGCGACGCGTGGCCGATGCACATCACGCTGGTGAAGTTCGACGCCGTCGAGCTTCCCCCGGGAACCGGCGGCGGCAACGACGGCGGCGGGGACCTCCTCTGTGCCCGCATGGCCGGGCTGATGGATGCACCCGTGCGGGCAGCGTTGGGGACTTCCGTCCCCGTTGGCGGCCACGCGGGATTCGGCCGCGACGGCTCGGTACCAGTCAGCCTGATCGAGCCCAGTGCCGCGCTCCAGGCCCTCCACGAGGCCCTTGTGGGTGCAGTGGGGGCGCTGCCGGGCCGGGTCGCCACCCCCGGCTACACCTTGACGGGATACCGTCCGCATGTCTCCCACCGGGGCACCCTTTCGCCCTTGCCTGGGGCCCAACTGGCGCTGGACCGGATCGCGCTGGTGGACATGGCACCGGACGGCGGCCACACCACGCGGCGGGTGGTGACGCTGTGGGACGCCACATTATGAGTGGGCCTCTTCATTTTTCGTCCGAGGTGCAATACTTGGGGCAAATTAAGACTGACACCGACGGATTCTGGGGTCACTGGGTGCGCGCTGGGGGAGTCACAGGATGATGCTCGACACCTCGACGCTGCGCGTGTCGCTGGCCGTGGTCACCCTGACCCTGCTCTGTCTTTTCTACTTCATTACCTTCCGGCGGACCCGCTCGCCCTTCAGCGGCTGGTGGTGCTCAGCACTGCTGCTCTTCCTGACCGGATCCTCCTCCTACCTGCTGGACGGCACCGTTCACCAGGTGTGGGCGAACCCGCTGGGCAACATCCTGCTGGTGGGCGGGGCCGGGGCCATGTGGGCCGGCGGCCGGTCGCTGCGCTGCGGAAACCCGCCACTGTGGGCTCTCCTGGCCGGGCCCGCGGTAACGGGCATCCTGTCGGTGCTGGACCATCCGGCCACCAATAACTGGTCCGGCGGGATAGCGCTGCTGGGCGTCATGGGGCTGATGCTGGGGCTCTGCTCCCGCGAACTGTTCCTGCTCGATGTGGACTACTCCCGGGTGCACCGCCCCCTCGCCTTCGGCGCCGCGCTTCTTGCCGTCTACTACGCCGGCCGGCTCACCGCCTTCATCCTCGAGGGTCCCAACGGTCCCGTGTTCGTTACCTACTTCGGCTCGGTGGCGACGACGCTCCTCACCTCGATGGTCCTGGTGATCGCCTCCTTCGCCATGGCGGAGTTGAGCAACGAACAGCTGACCCGGGACCTCCGTGCCCGCGCCACCTTCGACGGCCTCACCGGACTTCTGAACCGCAGCGCCTTTCTTGACCTCGCGCAGAACGAACTCCGCCGCCTGGGCAACGCGAGGACAACGGCGTCGCTGATCCTCGCCGACCTCGACCACTTTAAGTCCGTCAACGACCGGTACGGGCACGCGGCCGGGGATGTGGCCCTGCAGACCTTCGCCGCTGCCTGCACCGCATCCGTCCGGTCCACCGACCTCGTGGGACGCTACGGMGGCGAGGAATTCGTCCTCCTCCTGCCGGGTGTCAGCCCGGAACGCGCCGAAGAGATGGCAGCCACCATCAGCCGGCGGCTGCAGGAAGCACAGCCATCCGTGGAGCCACAGCTGCCGACTGTGAGCTACGGAATAGCTTCCACCGGCCCGGCCCGCGTGGACCTGCAGGCGCTGATCTCCTCGGCTGATGCCGCCCTGTACCGGGCGAAGACGCTGGGCCGTGACCAGTCAGTGCTTGCCGCAAACCTCCGCGACGGCCAGCGGGCCTAGGCCGACACAGCGGGCCGGCCCGTCGGGCGCCAGCCAGCCACCGGTGCGCCAGCCGCTGGCGCGTCGCGCCGGCCGCACCGGCCGGCGCCCACATCCCTTCCCGCTAGGAAATAACCCCGTCCACCAGGGCCTTGGCCTCAGCCTGGACCTGCTTGAGGTGCTCGGCGCCCTTGAAGGACTCCGCGTAGATCTTGTAGACGTCCTCGGTGCCCGACGGGCGGGCCGCGAACCAGGCGTTCTCGGTGACCACCTTCAGTCCGCCGATGGCCGCTCCGTTGCCGGGCGCCTCAGTCAGCTTCGCGGTGATGGTCTCGCCCGCGAGTTCCGTGGCCGTGACGTCCGACGGCGACAGCTTGCCCAGGGCGGCTTTCTGCTCCCGCGTCGCGGCCGCGTCGATGCGGGCGTAGACAGGGTCGCCGAACTGGTCGGTGAGGCCCTTGTACAGCTGCGAGGGCGACGTGCCGGTGACCGCCGTGATTTCGGAGGCCAGCAGGGCCAGCAGGATGCCGTCCTTATCCGTGGTCCAGACGCTGCCGTCCATCTTGTTGAAGGAAGCGCCGGCGGATTCCTCGCCGCCGAAGGCGCCCTCGCCGGACAGCAGCCCGGGGACGAACCATTTGAAGCCCACCGGCACTTCGACCAGCTTCCGGCCCAGGCTCCCGGCCACACGGTCGATGATCGAGGAGGACACCAGGGTCTTGCCGATCACGGACTGCGGGTTCCACCCGCTGCGGTGCCGGTACAGGTAATCGATGGCGACGGCGAGGTAGTGGTTGGGGTTCATCAACCCGCCCTGCCCGTCGACAAACGGAGTCACAATGCCGTGCCGGTCGGCGTCGGCGTCGTTGCCGGTGGCGATGTCGAACGGTGCGGACCCGTCCGCACCGGCCGCCATCCGGTTGATCAGGGACGCCATGGCCGACGGCGAGGAGCAGTCCATCCGGATCTTCTCGTCCCAGTCCAGGGTCATAAAGGCCCACTGCGGGTCGACGGTCGGATTCACGACGGTGAGGTTCAGGTGGTGGCGCTCGCCGATTTCACCCCAGTAGTCCACTGACGCGCCGCCCATGGGATCGGCGCCGATCCGGACGCCGGCGTCGCGGATAGCGTTCAGGTCCAGCACCGATGGCAGGTCATCAACGTAGCTGGACAGGAAGTCGAACTTCCCGGTCGTGTCGGCGGCCAGGGCGTCCGCTATCGGTACCCGCTTGACCCCGCGCAGGCCGTTTTCGAGCAGTTCATTGGCGCGGTTGGCAATCCAGCCGGTGGCGTCGGTGTCCGCCGGTCCGCCGTGCGGMGGGTTGTACTTGAACCCGCCGTCGCCGGGCGGGTTGTGGCTGGGGGTCACCACAATGCCATCGGCCTGCGGTGCACCGGCGGGGGAGTTGTTGTTGTGGGTCAGGATGGCGTGGCTCAGGGCAGGGGTGGGCGTGTAGCCGTGGCGGGCGTCGATCAGGACGTTCACACCGTTGGCAGCCAGCACCTCCAGCGCCGAGTTCTGCGCCGGCTCGCTCAGGGCGTGGGTGTCCTTGGCGAGGTACAGCGGGCCGGTGATGCCCTGCCCGGCGCGGTACTCCACAATGGCCTGCGTGATCGCGACGATATGGGGTTCGTTGAACGACGCCTTCAGGCTCGAGCCCCGGTGCCCGGAGGTGCCGAAGGCGACGCGTTGTCCCGGGTCACCCAGGTCCGGAGAAACGTCGTAGTACGCATCCAGGAGCGCAGTGAGGTCAACAAGGTCTTGGGGTTGGGCAACTGTGCCCGCGCGGCTAGCCATGGCTCCAGCATGCCAGACGAGGTGGTCGCGGAACATGCTTTGGCCTGAATCGTCCGGCTGTGACGCCGGCCGCCCCGCCGGGGACCCTGTGCGGGGATAATCTTGACGTACACACAGCGGAGGGATTTTCATGACGGAGCAGCCCGGGCCCGGGTCAGGCGAGCCACAGCGGGACTACCAGCCGCCGTCGTACGGCCCGTCGTACACCGACGGCCACGTTCCGCCGATGCCCGCCGCCGCCCCGCAGCTGGGCCAGCCGGCCGGGACGTACGATGCCTACGGCCAGCCGGCGCCCCCGTACGCCGATGCCTACGGACAGCCGTACTATCACGGCGTCGCGCCGGCCTCGAAGGGCCTGAGTATTGCGAGTTTGTGCTGCGGCATCGCGGCTTTCCTCGGACTCGGTTTCTTCCTGCTCCCGCAGCTGGCCGCCGTCGTCCTCGGTCACCTCGCCCTGCACCGTGAGCCCGGGGGCAGGGGCCTGGCCATCGCCGGCCTGGTCCTCGGCTACGTCGCGATTGCCATCACGCTGCTGGTGGTTGTGACGCTCGGCGTCGTGTTCACGAACGCGGAGTTCATCTCCGCCCGGTAAGTGCGTCCACCAAGCGCTGGGCGTTGGCGTGGAGCCAGTCGCGCCGGCGCAGAATGAGCCCGCCGACCCCGTCGTCCCACATCCGGGCCCAGCCGCCGCCAAGAGCCTTGGCGTTGTGTTCCATCCGCTGGTAGCTCAGCGTGGCCGCCTCCACCCCGAACGCCGGCAGCGCCCGGCGTTCCTGATCGCCCCAGCCGTAGGCGTCGGCGAAGATCCGGAGCCGCCGGAAGGGGTCGGTGTCTTCCCAGCCCGGCCAGGCATCGGCGGGGTCCCGGAGGGGTGCCCAGTGCGACGCCGCGTTGAAGGAATCCTTGAAGGCCGTGGTGGGGCCGGCGAGGTCGAAGTCCACCAGACCGATGGCAACGCCGTCCCGGACCACCACGTTTTGCGCGGTGACGTCGAGGTGGCAGACCAGTTCGGCCGGATCCTGGCCGGCTGCGCCCGACGGGAGGAAGCGGGGCGGAAACGGATGGGCGGCCGGGACGAAACCTGCCGACGCCGTGTGCAGCCGGCGGACCAGCCGGGCGACGGAGGCCAGGAGTTCCTCGGACTGCACCCAGGCCTCCGGATCGGCACCGGCGCATTGCCCGGCGAGGAAAGTCAGAACGTCCCGGCCCTCGGCGTCCCGGCCCAGGAACCGCGGTGAACCGTCGAAGCCCGCATCCTCCAGCCAGTCGAGGTACGCGGCGACGGCGAAACTCTGCGGCTGATGTGGCCGCCGGATGGTCCCGCCGATCCGCACCACGCCTTCAGTGACATCGCCCGCCGGCATAAGTTCGACGTCGGACGCCTCGCCAAGGGCGGGGACGTAGACGCGCGACTCTACCGGCGGGCGATCTCGGGGTTTCATTCAGGTCAGCGTACGCCGCCCATGAGCTTCTTGATGGCAGGCGAGGCTGCGGCCAGGCCGACGGCCAGGATCATGGCCGTTCCGCCGACGCCGATGAAGTACGGCAGCTCGTCGTGAGGGTTGTAGAGCCCGGACAGCATGCCGGCCAGGGTGGTGCCCAGCGAGATCGAAAGGAAGAACAGGGCGACCATCTGGGTGTGGAAGGCCTTCGGTGCCAGCTTGGTGGTCACGGACAGGCCGATCGGGGACAGGAACAGCTCCGCCAGCGTGAACAGCAGCAGGATGCCCACCAGCGCCAGGAGCGGCGTCTTGCCGTCGCCGGCCAGCGGGATGAACGCCAGGAATGCCAGGCCCATCACGAACAGGCCAATCGAGAACTTCAGCGCCGAGCCGGGCTGTTTGCGGCCGAGGCGGGTCCACATGGCGGCCATAACACCGGCGAAGACGATGATGAAGACCGGGTTGATGGACTGGACCCATGCCGCCGGCATTTCCCAGCCGAACAGGTTCCGGTCCAGCTTCTCCTCCGAGTACACGGCGATGAAGGTGAACTGCTGCTGGAACAGGGCCCAGAATGCAGCCGAGGCGATGTACAGCGGGATGAAGGCCGTGACCCGGCTGCGCTCGGTGGCGTTGACCTTCTTGCTGGTGAAGATGAGCACGAAGTACAGGGCGGACGCGCCGATGGCGGCGTAGGCCATGGACATGGCGAGGTTGTCCGCGTTGACGGTGCCGGTGGCGAGCAGGGCGGCGATCACAACGGCGATGCCGGCGAAGACCAGCCCGTACCGGGTGCGCTGGGCGGCAGGCAGCGGGTTCGGCACGCGGTGTGCGTCTTCCGGCAGCTTGTTGCGGCCCAGGGCGTAGATGCACAAGCCGATTGCCATACCGACGGCGGCGGCGCCAAAGCCCCAGTGGAAGCCCTGGCTTTCCTGCAGCCAGCCGGTGATCAGCGGACCGATCAGGGCGCCGGCGTTGATGCCCATGTAGAAGATGGAGAACCCGGCGTCGCGGCGTTCGTCCTTTTCGCGGTACAGGCTGCCGACGAGGGCGGTCGCGTTGGCTTTCAGTCCGCCGGAGCCGACGCCCACCAGCACCAGGCCGGCGATGAGGCCGGGAACCCCGGGGATCAGGGCGAGGGCGATGTGGCCGGCCATGATCATGATGGCGGCGCCGAAGAGGACCCGCTCGGAGCCGAAGAGCCGGTCCGCGAGCCAGGCGCCCAGAATGGTGGAGAGGTAGACACCGCCACCGTAGGCGCCGACCAGGCTGGCGGCGAGGGCCTTGTTGATTTCAAGGCCGCCTTGATCGGCCGTGAAGTACATGTAGTAGAGGAGGATGCCCTGCATTCCGTAGAAGGAGAAGCGCTCCCACATCTCTACCGAGAAGAGGCTGGCCAGCATCTTTGGGTGGCCAAAAAACGAGGTATCGCCCGGCGTTGTAGCGGGGGGATTATCTAAATGAGTTGTGCTCATTTACTTAATGCTGACACCGCGGCGCGCGATTGTCACATCCGCGGCGGCGCGGATCAAGTCAATACGGGTGTGTTTCCTCTCCGTGTCGCCCCCGCGGCCTCGCTATTCGGCGTCGAACATGATCACCTGGCGCACTGCCTTGCCGTCGGCCAGCTGGTCCATGGCCTCGTTGATGTCGGCCAGAGYAATCCGCGATGAAATGAGCTCCTCGACCGGAAGTTTCCCGTCCCGCCACAGCTGGGCGTACTTGGGGATGTCCCTGGCCGGCACCGCCGACCCGAGGTAGCTGCCGACGACGGTGCGGGCTTCCGCCGTGATGGTCAGGGGAGAGAGCTGGGCGCGGGCGTCGGGGGACGGAAGCCCCGCCGTGATGGTGGTGCCGCCGACGTCGGTGGCGGCGAATGCTGTCTCGAACGCCCGGGCGCTGCCGGCGCATTCGACCACGAACCTGGCCTTGATGCCCTGGTCCGCCAGTTCCTGCGGGGTGTAGGCCTCGTGGGCGCCGAGCCGGCGGGCGTGCTCAAGTTTTTCGTCGAGGGTGTCCACGGCGACAATCCTCGAGACGCCCTGGGAG
>NZ_JBFTNO010000112.1:0-9959 GCF_056397525.1 Arthrobacter sp. 05L45_2
GTGCAGCCCCATCCCGGGGAACGGGCTGGTGCCGAAGGTGCCCGAGCGGCCCAGCCGGCTCCAGACCCGCAGGAATCCGCCGCGGTCGTCCTCCACCAGCAGGCGGTGGTGTTCGACGCCGATCAGCTCGTCCTGGGAGTAGCCGAACAGGCGCTCCGCTGCCGGGTTCAGGAACGTGATGATCCCCTCGGTGGTCAGCAGCAGCAACGCGTCAGGGCCCTGCGTCAGCAGGGTTTCCGCTAAACCTTGTTCCACGTCGATGCCAGCCCCCAGGCGTTCGGTACTCGGGTCCACCGTCCAGGTGGTCAGTAAACTTCAAGCATCATAGGGCCCTGAGACCCAAATCACAGAACCCGCTGGGTTTCGGCAGTGGTGTCGCCGCGCAGGCCGGCGATGGTCCGCGCCGAGGCTGCGAGGGCCGTGCCCAGGCTGTCGGCGGGCTGGGGCCGGGAAAACAGGTAGCCCTGGAGTAAGTTGCAGCCGCGGGCCATCAGGTATTCGGCCTGTTCCCGGGTCTCGACGCCCTCCGCGGTGACGTTCAGGCCCAGTCCGTGGGCCATGTCAATCATGGAGTTCAGGATGGGCAGGCGCTCGGTGCCGGTGCGGATCATGGCGACAAACGACTGGTCGATCTTGAGCGTGTCCACTGGCAGGTCCTGCAGCCGGCCCAGGGAGGAGTACCCGGTGCCGAAGTCGTCCAACGCCACCCGGACCCCGGCACTCCGGAGCTGCACCAGCTGGCGCCGCACCTGGCATTCGTCCTCGAAGAACACACTCTCGGTGACCTCGATGACCAGCTGGTGCGGGTCCACGCCGCAGGAGCCGGCGGTGGCGAACAGCAGTTCCGGGAAGTTGCCCTGCTGCAGCTGGACGCCGGAGACGTTGATGGCGAGGGAGCGGGTGGGGTCCTCGGACAGCCAGGGTCCCAGCTCCGTGCAGCCGCGCAGCAGCACCTCGGTGCCGATTTCCACGATCAGGCCGCTGCGCTCCGCGGCGGGAATGAACTGCTGCGGCGGGACCAGGCGCCCGTCGCGTTCCCAGCGGACCAGCGCCTCGACCTTGACCACGGTGCCCAGGCTCGAGGAGACAATCGGCTGGTAGTGCACCGCGAGTTCACCGTTGTCGACGGCGGCGCGCAGCCCGGCCTCCAGGTGGGTGCGTTCCAGCAGTTCGGTCATCATTTCCGGGCGGAAGCGCAGGTAGCGGTTCTTCCCGGCGGACTTGGCCGCGTACATGGCGATGTCCGCGCGGCGGAGCAGCTCGGAGGCGTCGCCCGCGTCCTCACCGATGGACGCCAGGCMCAGGCTCAGGCTCGGGCGCAGCATGGTCCCGTCGAGCCAGACCGGCACCTTCAGGGATTCGATGATCCGTTGGGCGGCCGCGTCGGCATCGAGCGAGCCGACCAGGAGGACCACAAATTCGTCGCCGCCCAGCCGTGCTACAACGTCGCTGGGCCGGACGCAGGCGCGGAGCCGGCGGCCCACCTCGATCAGCATCTGGTCCCCGGCGTGGTGGCCGTGGACGTCGTTGACTTCCTTGAAGTCGTCCAGGTCCAGCAGCAGGACGTCGACGGCGGTCCCGCAGGGCCCGGCCAGGGCGTGCGCCAGCCGGTCGTTGAAGAGCTGGCGGTTGGAGAGCCCGGTCAGCGGATCCTGGAACGCGAGGGTCTTGAGCTGGCTGGCCTGCTGGGCGAGGTCCGCCATGGCCCGGTTGATCTGGTCCTGGTCCCGCCGGGCCTGGCTGACGTCGCGGAAGCTCCAGACTCGGCCCACCACGCGGTCCTCCACCTTTTGCGGGCGGGAGTAGCGTTCGAAGGTGCGTCCGTCGCGGAAGTGCAGCACGTCGTGGCTCTCAGCCGCCGGGTCCGCGTACAGGGCCGTGACCTTCGCGAGGAACTGCTCGGGGTCCTGCAGCTGGCCGAGCACGGAGCCGATCACGGCCTCGTCATCGCCGGCGTCGACCAGGTCGCGGGGGATGCCCCACATGGTCAGGAACTTGTTGTTCACGGAGGAGATGCGGCCCTCGGCGCTGACCACCAGGATKCCGTCCGCGGTGGACTCCAGGGTGGCCGAGAGCAGGGACATGGCTTCGCGGAGCCTGGCGTCCTCTTCGGTGCGCGCAGAAGTGTTCACGCGGCCGGAGCCGAGCGATTGTGAGACCAACGATGTTCCATGAGAATCCTCCCCACAGAAATCATAGGGTGCAGAGCGGGGCCGGGGCGCCGCCGCGCGGATATCCGTCGGGTTTGGGGTGCTRCCGCTCAGTCGGCGGTAGCCAGCCGGTCCCAGGCCGCCGCGTCCACGGGGGTCCCGGCGTCGGACCGTCCCAGCCCGCGCACCGTCCAGCCGGCCGCGGACCAGGCGGCGGCGTCGAGCGCGTTCCGGGCGTCCAGGATATTCCGGCGCCGGACCAGGCCGCCGGCGGCCGCGGGCGACAGCGCACGGTAGGCCTCCCACTCCGTTAGCAGCAGGACCAGCTCGGCGCCGTCGAGCGCCTGCTCCACCTCGGCCTCGAAGCGCAGCTGCGGGTAGCGCAGCCAGGCGTTGTTGATCGCTGCCGGGTCCGTGACGGTGACGTGCGCGCCGGAGTCGGCCAGCTGCTGGGCAACATCCAGGGCCGGGGAGTCGCGGATGTCATCGGTGTCCGGCTTGAAGGCTGCCCCCAGCACGGTCACGCGCCGGCCGCCGAGCTGGCCGCCGCAGAGTTCCCGTGCCGCCTCCACGGTGCGGGAGCGTTGGCTCCGGTTGATCCCGTCCACCGCGGCCATCCAGGCGTCCACCGAGTCCACGCCCAACGTTTGCGCCTGCACCCGGAGTGACCGGATGTCCTTGGGCAGACAGCCGCCGCCGAAGCCGAGCCCGGCGTGCAGGTACCGGCCGCCGATCCGCGGGTCCAGCCCCATCGCCTCGCCCAGCTCGGTCACATCGGCGCCCGACGCGTCGCAGAGTTCGCCCATGGCGTTGATGAAGCTCAGTTTGGTGGCCAGATACGCGTTCGACGCCGACTTGATCAGTTCCGCTGTGGCGAAGTTGCAGACGAGCCGGGGGATGCCCGCGGAGAGAAGCGGAGCGTAGACCGTGTCCAGGACGGACGTGACGGCCGCGCCCGTGCTGTCCGGGCGCTTGGCCGAGTCCTTGCCGCCCGGTACGCCGTACACCAGCCGGTCCGGGACCAGCGAGTCCTTGACCGCGGTGCCCTGGCGGAGGAACTCGGGGTTCCAGCCAAGCAGCACGTCCGGCCGGCCTGCGAGGACTCCGCGGAGCATTTCCACCGTTCCCACCGGCACAGTGGACTTGCCGACGACGGCGGCGCGCGGGGCCAGGAACGGCAGCACCGACTCGATCGCTGAGACGAGATAGCTGAGGTCGGCGCCGTCGGAGGTCTTGGACTGCGGTGTCCCGACGCAGAGGAAGTGCAGTTGCGCGCTGGCGGCGTCGGCGAAGCTGGTGGAGAACGCGAGCCGGCCGTTGGCGCGGCCATCGCGGAGGAGCTCGTCCAGGCCGGGTTCGTGGAACGGGGCGGTGCCGCGGTCCAGCTGGGCGATCTTGGCGGCGTCGACGTCAATCCCCACGACGGTGTGGCCCATCGAGGCCAGGGTGGCAGCGTGCACCGCGCCGAGGTAGCCGCAGCCGATCACGGAAATCTTCACAGGGTTGCTCCTCTGGTAGGGGCGGTGGTGGTTGCGGTTGGTCTCGTGGCCGGGGTGGTGGCTCTGTTGGCGGGGTTGGACTGGACGGCGGGGTTGGCCTGGACGGCCTCGTAGTGACCGACGAGTTCCCGTCCGAGTGCCTCCCACGTCCGGCCTTGGACCGAAGCGTGCGCGGCGGCGGCGAACGCGCGGCGCTTGGCGTCGTCGCCCGTCAGGTCCGCCACGCGGGACCGCATCTCGGCGAGGTCTCCCGGTTTGTAGAGCCAGCCGGTCCGCGAGTTTTCCACGAGGTCCAGCGGGCCGCCGCGCCCGGTGGCGACCACGGGGACGCCGGAGGCCATCGCTTCCTGGATGGTCTGGCAAAAGGTCTCGAACTCGCCCGGGTGGACGAACAAGTCGAAGGAGGCGACGGTCCGGGCCAGGTCCTCGCCGCCCAGGAATCCGGTGAACACGGCCCGGGGCAGCGCGGCTTCGAGGGCTTCGCGCTGCGGCCCGTCGCCGACGATCACCAGCCTGGTCCCGGGGATGTCGGCGAGTACGGCCAGGTCCTCCACCTGCTTCTCGACGGCGAGACGTCCCACGTAGCCGATGATGCGCTCGCCGTCCGGGGCCACGGAGGCCCGCCACGCGTCGTCGCGCTTCTCCGGGCTGAACCGTCGGGTGTCCACGCCGCGGCGCCACATCTGAACGCGGGGGATGCCGCGGCCCAGGAACTGGTCGCGGGCGAAGGTGGAGGGGACCAGGGTGCGGGTGGCGAGGAGGTGGATCTGCTCCACCCGGTTCCACGCCCAGTTCTCCAGGAACGGGACGCCGTAGCGCGCCGCGTAGCCGGGGACTTCGGTCTGGTAGATGGCGACGCTGGGGATGCCGAGTTGATGCGCGGCCTGGGCTGCCCGCCAGCCAAGCACGAACGGGGAGGCGAGGTGGACGACGTCGGGCGCGTAGCCGGCAAGGATTCGCTTGACCCGGGCCACACCGCCCAACGCCACCCGTACATTCGTGTAGCCGGCCAGGGGGACGGAGGGGAGCCGGTGGATTTTCGCGCCGTGGACCTCTGCGGGGACGTCGGTGTCCTGCGTGGAGGGCGCGATTACCAGCACCTCGTCGCCCCGGTCCTGCAGGTGCTCCAGGACCCTCAGGATGGAGTGCGTGACCCCGTTCATCTGGGGCAGGAATGATTCGGCGACTAGTGCGATCCTCACGCCTCCACGGTGGCCGCGGCCGCTGACGGGGCGGGGGCGTCGGCGTGGCCTGCAGGGGAAGAGTGGGTTAACAAGCGTGTGCATGGCTGGGGTTCCTGCGGGGAGGGGTTTCGGGGTGGGGTCGATGCTGGCTCGGGGTGGGCGGGCTGACCGGGGCTGCTGCGCCGGTAGAGTGGGCGGAGCGCGGGACCGGGAGCTGATCGGGCGGCTTCGTGGAGTGATCGGCGGAGCTGGGGCTGGGTGCTTCCTGGTGTCGGCTGCGAAGTCGAGACTTGGGTGGCCTGCGCTGTGACCACCCGATTCACCAAAAGTGGCCGCTAAACCACCCCGCGAAGCGGCCATAAGTGGCAAATCGACGTCGGCTCGGGGCTGGAGAAGGTCCAGGGGTCCGCGCCCATACCGAGCGCGCCGGACCGGGGAGTGGCCGGAGAGCGTTCCCTACTCCGACGCCGTTTGCCACAAAGGGCCGCTTTGGAGAACCCCATTGCGGCCATATGTGGCGAATGGACGAAGGACCACGCTCAAGTTGGGCCCTGGAGCCCTCAAATCAGGACTCGCCCGTCGCCTACAACCAACGAGCAGCCTCGGGTCAGCCCCAACACTGGCCCGCACGCCCCGAGAACCGTGCCGATGACAACCGGCTCCGCTCCGAGGGAACGCACCCCCGCCACCCAACGCACCCCGGCTACGCACCGCAGCCACCCCGCATCCGAGCCACCCAACGCACCCCACCCCCCACAGCAGGAAGCTGGTGCGGACACCTATAACGCTCCAGGGGCCCACACCAGCAGGTAGTGCGAATTTGTTGGATTACTGAAAATCGGTCCTCATTCGCGGCTCCCTTTTCCCGGAGTTCAGTTACCGGGTTTGTGCGTCATCGGCCAGATGCCTCGCGAGCAGCCAGCCGGYGCCAATCATTGCCACGCCCAGCACCATGTGAGTCCAGTTGTCCATGGTGTTGAACGCCATGAAATTGGCCGCCGACCCCACGCCGACGATCAGCCCGTAAACGCCAAAGATGATGTACAAAAGGCCGAAGCCCATGAGGAAGTTCCGGGCTCCCATGTCGTTGCGGGACATGGTCCAGCCGGCGGCGCCAATGGCGAGCTGAACGATGTTCAGGAGCATGGACACCTGGAACAGGCCGAGGAACATGGCCCTGGAATCGGGTCCGAGGAACCTCAGTTCGCTGTACTGCGCGGTGATGCCCGGGATGAATCCCAGGACGCCCACGGCAAGTAGCACAATACCCACACCCATGCCGACGTTTTGGACATCAGTCCGTCCGAAATGTACGCCGTGTGCATGTGGGGATGCGGTAGTCATTTTCTGCCTCCAACCACTGTTTGCGGACACTTAAAATTTTACGGCGGGGCACCGGAAAAAGCGCCGGTCCGGAGCCGGGCCGCCCGCACGCGGCGGGCTGATTTCCGGGGCATAGCGCCTGTCGGAGCGGGGCGCGGTGCCCGGCGCGTGGCACCATGGAACACGATGAAACTGCGCGCTGATCAGACCGGAAACCGTGGCCTTCCGATGCCCCTTTGGCTACAGGGTGCGCTGGAGTCCGCGCAGGCCGCTGTGATCTCGGCGCTGATCGTGGTGGTCCCGATCGTCGCGGTCTGGGCCTCGGCCGGATTCCGCGAGAACGGCTTCGAATTCCTGGCCCGCCTGGCCGGCCAGGCCTGGCTGCTGATCCACGGCGTCCCGCTCCTGCTGGAGACCGTGGGTGCCGGTACCGCCGGCCGCCCCGAAACTGGCACGCTCTCGCTGATTCCGCTGGGCCTGACGCTCATCCCGTTCCTGCTCGCGTGGCGTGCGGGGCGGCGGCTGGCCCGGGCCTCGTACACGGACCAGCTCTGGCAGGCGCTGCTGGGGTCCTGGCTGATGTACGGCGCGTTCGGGTTCGCCACCGGCTTCGTCTGCCGCACCTCCGACGTCGGCGTCAGCCTCTGGTACGCCACCCTGGTCCCGCTGATCCCGTTCGCCCTCGGCATGGTGATCGGTGCACGCCGGGAAGCCGGTTCCTGGAGCCGGCTGATCGGCGTCGACGCCGTGGCCTGGCTCTCGCGCACCAGCCAGCACTCGCGCTGGGCCGGGTCCTACCTCGGATCCGCCGTCAAGGCCGGATTCGTGGCCGTGATGGCCACCCTGGCGATGGCCTCCGCCCTGCTCGCCGTGGACCTGATCATCCACTGGAACCTCATCATCGCCGTGTATGAAGCGCTCGACGCCGGCCCCGTAGGCGGTGCGGCGCTTACCATCGCGCAGCTCGGCTACCTGCCCAACCTTGCCATCTTCGCGCTCTCCTGGACCTCCGGCTCCGGCTTCGCGCTGGGCGCTGGGTCCCACGCCGGGCCGCTGGCCACCGCCGTCGGACCGCTGCCCTCCATCCCGGTGTTCGCCGCCCTCCCGGCCGGCGCGCTGGAGTACGGCTTCGTGGCCCTTGTGGTTCCTGCCCTGGCCGGGCTCCTGGCGGGCTGGTGGTTCCTGCGCGAGGGTGAAAACCACTTCGACGAATGGCTCTCGATCAAGGTCAAGGCGCGCTGGTTCACGGCCACGGTCTCGACGCTGGTCCTCGGCGCCATGATCGGCGCCGTGGCGGGTGTCCTCGCGGCGGCCCTGGCCTGGCTGGCCCGCGGATCCGCCGGCATCGGCAGGCTCACGGACATCGGACCGGATCCGCTGGCGACTGCCATCTTCGTCGCGGCCGAAACGGGGATCGGCGTCGTGATCGGCTACGCCGCCGGGCCGTGGCTGGAACGGCGCCAGAAGCTGCACGAGACAGAGCTGGAACTCGCCGCCGAGGCCGACTGACCCCGCAAGCCGGCTGATCCCTAAATCGACAGGCCCCGGCAGGGACGACGACGGCGGGCGGCCTTCAGCGCAGCTGCATGGGCAGCGACTTCTCCAGTTGCGTCCGGCACATCGAGGTTGCCTGCTCAGTGAGGGCGTGCCTTGAGCATTGCTGGAAGTCGCGGACCTGGTTGAAGAACACCGCCGAGGTGACAACCACCAGGACCATCACGGCGGTGACCAGCAGGCCGGAAATGGTTCCGAACAGCACCAGCCGGGACTGCTTGAACCGGGTGGCGCGCACCAGCAGCACGACGCCGAGAGCCACCGCAGCCGCTGTGAGGATGGCGGTGAGCCAGAGGTAGTTGACGTCCAGCTGGAAAACGAAGAACGCTCCCAGCACCACCACTATGAAGGTGCGGAACAAATTGTGGGTCCGCAGCAGCGATGCCTTGCCCGCGTCGGTCCGGGGGTTTGGGCCCCGTTGTGCTGGGTCCGGCTCGTGGGGCGAATTCATATTTTCCAGCGTACGCGAATGGCCCCATAAGCTAAGTCAATGCGCATTGTTGTCCTCGTCTCCGGTACCGGTTCCAACCTGCAGGCTGTTATCGACGCCGTTTCGGCCGGCGAACTGGCGGTCGAGCTCGCCGCTGTGGGCGCGGACCGGTCCGGGACCTACGGGGTGGAGCGCTCCGCGGCAGCCGGCATCCCGACGTTCGTGGTGGACTTCAAGGCGTACCCGGACCGGGCTGCGTGGAACGCGGCGCTCGCCGACACCGTCGCCGCGTACAGGCCCGACGTCGTCGTATCCTCCGGGTTCATGCGCATTGTCAGCGCCGACTTCATCGCCGCCTTTGACGGCAAGTACCTGAACACTCACCCGGCCTTGTTGCCGGCGTTCCCGGGCGCGCACGGTGTCCGCGACGCCCTGGCGTACGGCGTGAAGGTCACCGGCTGCACGGTCCACTGGGCCGACGCCGGGGTGGACACGGGCCCGATCATCGCGCAGGAGGCCGTCGCCGTGCTCGACGGTGACACCGAGGAGTCGCTGCACGAGCGGATCAAGACGGTGGAACGGCGGCTGCTGGTGTCCACCCTGAAGACCCTCGCCGCGGGCGTTACTGCGGCCTGATCCGGCGGTCCAAGTAGTCGGGGCGGTAAAAGCGAGTACCCGGCGAAAAAGTCGGGTACTGGATGGCGAAATTCGAGTATTAGCGGACCGGTTTACGCGGGGAATAGGGCCATAGTCTGGCGCGCAGTCTCATTCGTCTCTTGCGTCCCTGGGGGTCTCACGTGCCACACTTCAGCTTTGCCAAAACCAGTCCGAAAGTTCTTTGCCTCACCGCGGCGCTTGTCCTCGGGACCGGCGCCATTTCTGCCGCCTACGCTGCCTCGACCACGTCCGGTACCGGGGAAATCAACGGCTGCTACAACGTCAACAACGGCGGTCAGCTCCGGGTGCTGACGGCCGGACAGTCCTGCGACCTGAAGAAGGAGACGCCGATCACCTGGAACATGCAGGGTGTCCAGGGAGTCGCCGGTGCACAGGGGATTCAGGGTGTTGCCGATCCCCGCGGAATCCAGGGCCTGACCGGCCTTACGGGTGAAACCGGGGCCATCGGCATCCAGGGTTTCCAAGGCGAGAAGGGCGATAAGGGTGACACCGGATCCCAGGGCGCGACCGGTGAAACCGGCGCCAAGGGCGACACCGGGGAGACCGGTGCGAAGGGCGACACCGGGGCCAAGGGTGACAGCGGCGAGGTAGGCCCCACCGGAGCCACGGGGGCCCAGGGCGTCCAGGGCGTCCAGGGCGAAACCGGGAAGACCGGCGACACCGGAGCCCAGGGCGCGAAGGGTGACACGGGCGACGTCGGGCCTGCCGGGGCCAAGGGCGACACCGGGGCTGTCGGCGCCACGGGCGCTACCGGTGCCAAGGGCGAAACAGGCGAAACAGGCGCCACCGGGCTCCGGGGTGCGACCGGCGCCACGGGTCCCGTGGGGCCGGCCGGCGCGACAGGTGCCACCGGTGCCACGGGTGCTGCTGCATCCACCAGCGTGTCGGTGGCCACGGCCAGCGGCGCCACGCTGACGGTGGTGGCGAGCTGCCCCGCGGGCCAGGTGGCCACCGGCGGCGGGTTCTCCCTCAACTCCGGCAACGGCAACCAGGTACTGGCCAGCCAGCCCGTGGTCGGTGCTGGAGGTCAGCCCATCGGCTGGTCCGTCACCCAGCTCAAGACCAACACCCTCTCGGTGTCGGTGACCTGCATCCAGTAGCCGACAGCCGGCATCCACCCCGGATGCCCTATCACTTACGG
>NZ_JBFTNO010000113.1:0-9932 GCF_056397525.1 Arthrobacter sp. 05L45_2
GGGCGGCTTCGTTGAGGCTGTCCTGCATTTGATCCACGCCTGTGGCCTCAAGGCAGTGGCGGAGGGGATCGAGACCGCCGAACAGGCCGAGGAACTGGTGCGGCTGGGTTGCGGCAGCGGCCAGGGCTACTACTTCGGCCGCCCGGCGCCCGCCGAGGCCATCGAAGCGCTCGTCCTCGAAGGCCGGACAGTTTCGCAGTAGCCGCTCATCTGCGGCGTGGCTAACGACGGCGGCTTGCCCGCCTGCCAATGACACACCGCCGTCGACACGACAAAGGGCGGGAGCCGGAAGTAATTCCGCTTCCCGCCCTTTGCGGTTGGTGACTCCGTTAGTTCTTGGGGGTGGAGTTCGGCCAGTAGTCCACTGCCACGACAGTCTGACCGGAATTGCCGCCCGTAGCCGAGACAGCAGCCGAGGCCGAGAGGCCTGCTGCTGCGAGGGCGCCGGCGACGAGGAGTGTTGCGAGGGTCTTCTTCATGTAATGCTCCTGTTGCGTGAGAGGCTGATGTGACTCGTGTGATGCAGGATTAGTATAGGGTCAATCGACACGCCGTCAGATAACGATTCATCACATCTGCCGGGGTCGGTGTTATTTTCCGGCTTCGCAACGACATTCCGGTCGTAGAACCTTGCGCGGCGAGTACCTAATCGGCGGCAAAGGCCCCGATAATTGGTTCATGCACTCAGTTTCACCGCTTTACGCAGCTGCGGAGCTTCAAGCACACGAGTTCCGTAGCCACCATGCCTTCGCCGAAGCGGCCGGCAGCGCTGAGCGGGCTGCCGAAATAGCACTGCGGGACGGAAACTTTGGGTCGTGGTGGAACATGACCTTTCTCCGCGCCGAAAACCTCTTGGACGCACAAAGCTTTGATGAGTGCGCGACCCTGGCAACGTCCCTCATTGAGGATGCAGGAGACCCACCGAACCCCCACGATCAAGCTCGTGCCCACATTTTGCTGGCCAAGGCCCGTCAGGGCGCGGGCTCGCTTGAGCAGGCCGCGGACTCCGCACGTGCTGCCGCCGACCTCACGACGGGGGAGTCGGATGTCGAAATCAACATCAAGGCGAGGCAGGCACTCATCGCTGCACTGGCAGACGGCGGGAAGTTGTCAGACGCTTGGAGCGAGAGCAAGGTTCTCGCGAATGTGATTTCCGAAGATGTTGATGATCAGCTTGCTGGTAAAGCCTTCTGGGTTATCGGGAACGTTGCCTTCCTGTGCGACAGGATCCAGGAGGGTTTGCACTATCACGAGCTAGCGGCAACGACTTTCTCGCCTACAAAAAACCTCGACGTTTGGGCCAAATTCAACAAGGCCTCTGCCGCCATGCGCCTTGCGGCGAACGTTGCCGACTCTGACACATTGCGCTGTATTGAGCGCGCAGAGTTGGCCACCGATATTATTGGTGGAAGTGAAAATGATCTGCTGCTGCTCAAGCGCAATCGCGCCCACTGGAGTTTTCTTGCCGGGGATGCAGAGTCTGCTGTGGCGCTCCTGGAAGAAATCCGTGCTACTTCAAGGAGCCTTACGCCCCAACTTTTCGCTGACGCGTGCTTTCTCCTAGGACGCTCGTATCTCGCATTAGGTGACGAAATGGCCGCCCGGGACTCTTTGGTCGAGGCTGCCGCGCATTTTGAAAGCGCCGGAGCCCCACACCGCGCCAAGCAGGCCCGGGACTTCCTGAGGGACGAATTGGGCCGTGACTCGTTCTGGAAATGGCTGCTGCKGGTCACGGGCTTCGGGCGCGGCTGACCCCACTCGCTTGATTCCACCCACGGATGGGCATGTCCGTTGCCGCCACCGCCTTCTGGACATGTCCATTGCTGGTGCTGAGTAATGGACATATATGGAATATGCCCTCTGGTCTTAGCTAAGGATGGGCATGTCCATCGGGACGGCCGAGACGCTGCCGGGCCGACCGGGGTCCCTCTGGATATGTCCTCTGGTCTTAGCCAAGGATGGGCATGTCCATCGGGACGGCCGAGACGCCGCGGAACCGACCTCGCCCACGTCTGGGTATGTCCAATGCGGGTGCTGAGCAATGGACATACATGGGATATGCACTCCGGTACTAGCTAGGGGTGGCCATGTCCATCGGTCCTAGTTAAGGATGGGCATGTTCATCGGGACGGGACCCAGACGCTGCGGACCCGACCCGCTCGACTCCGCGTCCCGTTAGACCGGCGCCGACCCCGGAGCCCCGGCAGGCGCCGGGCGCTTCCGGCGTCCCAGGTACACGGCCACGCCGCCCGCGGCCAGGCTCAGGACAAGCAGGATCCAGCCGGCCACCGTGAGGCCCGACGCGAGGGCCACCTGGCCGCCGTCGACCGTTCCGCCGGACATCATGGCGTCGATGGCGGTATTGCCCAGCAGCCGGACCACGGCGAACAGCAGGGGAAGCGCCCACAGCGCCYAGCGCAGCGGTTTGCGGGCCACGTTGGTGCCGATGAGCAGCAGCCACGTGAACCCGAAGATCAGCGGGAACAGTGTTCCGGCGGTTTTGTGCACGTAGTTGAGTTGCCCGCGCGCGTCGGCGTCCATCGCGGACCGCAGCTGCTCCGCGAAGCGCTGGTCGAAGCCGCCGAACTGGGAATCGGGCATCGGCAGCCCGCCGCTGAGCTGGGTGAGCTGGTTCAGGGTCAGCAGGTGGAGGTACCAGAACAGGAACAGGCTCGCGACGACGCCGGCGATCAGGATCAGGTTGCCGTTGCTCTGGGCCTTTTGCGGGCTCCGGGTGGTGCTGGGATTGATCACCGCCGGGAGGTGGTGCTGGGGAACGGCCGCGTTGGCGCCGTGCTTCTTGATCCGCTGCGCGGGTGTCTTGGCCATGGCTCCATTATCGACCATCCCCGGAACCGGGCGGCCCGTCGGCCCGGCATCCCCGGGCCCAGCGGGTCCGCCTGTTCAGGATCTCCGGGCGCCCGATAGGCTGAACGCGTGAGCGAATCAGGCAGCAGCGACCATGTCAGGCACCGGCTCGGCCGGCACAGCACCGCGGAACTCAACCCCGAGCTGGACGACTACCAGCTCGCCGAAGCCCTGGTACGGGAGGCCGGCAACCTGGCGCTCCTGATGCGGCAGGCGGGGCTGGAGGGCCAGCGGAAGACTTCCGTTTCCGACGTCGTAACGGCCGCCGACCACGCCGCCGAGGCCTATGTCCTCGAGCAGCTGCAGCGCTGCCGGCCAGACGACGGGATCCTCGGCGAAGAAGGCGCCTCCGTGCAGGGCAGCAGCGGCCGGACCTGGGTGATCGACCCCGTCGACGGCACCTACAATTTCCTGCACGGCTCCAGCTACTGGTGCTCCGCCATCGCCCTCAAGGACCCGTCCGGCCCCCTGCTCGGTGCCATTTTCCAGCCGGAAGCGGACAAACTGTGGCTCGGCGGCACCACCCACGCCGCCACCCTCAACGGCGAACCGCTGACGAGCTTCCGGCCCCTCGACGCCGGTGGACGGGGACGTGCCGAGTCCCCGCTGGCCGAACTGGGCGCCGCCACGTATATCCACCCGACCTGGCTGGCCGATCCGATGTGCGCCATGCCCTGGCACGCGGCGGCGACCTCGGCGGCGTCACTTCGTATGTTCGGTTCGGGCTCGTGCGACCTCGGCCGGGTAGCCGACGGCGAGCTGGACTGCTGGTTCCAGCACAGCTCCCCGGAGTGGGACTGGCTGCCGGGCAAGGCCATTGTGGTCGCCGCTGGCGGGACCACCGACGTCGTCCGCGTCAACGGCCTCGAATGGTTCGTGGCCGGCGGCACGACGGCGGTCCGGCAGCTCCGGGCGGCCCTCGAGTCGGGCTCGGTCACGTAACCTCCCCCGACGGCGTGGCCGCCGGCGGGGCATGCTCATCCTTGGCCAGTACGGATGGGCATGCTCGTTCCAGCCGCCCGGGACGGATGGGCATGCTCTTCCTGCAGCCCGGGACCGATGGACATGCTCGTACCTGCCGCTGAGGGATGGGCATGCTCGTCCTCATCACCGGCGGATGGACATGCCCGTCCCAGCAGTCCCTGGCGGATGGGCATGCCCATTGTTCAGCCCTAAGCGTGGACATATTCACAATATGTCCAACGGTCCGCACCAGGGATGGRCATGTCCGGCGGGGCGGGGTGCGGGCGGATCGCGGCGTCAGTGCCACCGCCTAGACTTGTTAACACCATGGATATGTTGTTTGACCCCTACGCCGACGGACCCCTCCGAGCTGCCTCGAACGCGGCGTCACCTGCCAAGGCGTCCGCGAATCCTGGTGCAGGCACGGGCCTGCCGGACCTGCGGCCGGCACCCGGCTACGGCAGCCAGGGTAACCCCGGTACCCAGTTCACCCCCGGCGCCCCGGGCACCCCCGGCGGCCAGGGACACCAAGCCACCCAGCCCAGCCCCGGCCACCACCCCGCCCACCACCCCGCCCACGGCGAGGACTGGGACCGCCCTAAGCTCCCCAACGCTGACGAACTGCTGCAGGGACTCAACCCGCAGCAGGAAGAAGCCGTCAAGCACTCCGGCGGCGCCCTGCTGATCGTTGCGGGTGCAGGCTCCGGCAAGACCCGGGTGCTCAGCAACCGCATCGCCTACCTGATCGCCACCCGGCGCGCGCACCACGGCGAGATCCTGGCCATCACGTTCACCAACAAGGCCGCTGCCGAGATGCGCGAGCGGATCGAGCTSCTGGTCGGSGSCCGGGCCAAGACCATGTGGATCTCCACATTCCACTCCTCCTGCGTCCGGATCCTGCGGCGCGAGGCGGCCAACGTCGGCCTCAACTCCAACTTTTCCATCTACGACTCCGCCGATTCGCTCCGCCTGATCACGCTGGTGGCCAAGAACCTGGACCTGGACCCGAAGCGCTTCGCGCCCAAGGCCATTCAGCACAAGATCTCGGCCCTCAAAAACGAGCTCATCGACGCGGACAGCTACGCCTCCAGCGCCAACTACAACGACCCGTTCGAACAGGCCGTCGCCGAGGTCTTCAAGGGTTACACCCAGYGCCTGCGCCAGGCCAACGCCATGGACTTCGATGACCTGATCGCCGAGACCGTCTACATGTTCCGGGCCTTCCCCGCGCTGGCCGATTCCTACCGGCGGCGCTTCCGGCATGTGCTGGTGGACGAATACCAGGACACCAACCACGCCCAGTACGCCCTGGTGCGCGAGATCGTCGGCGAGGGCCCCGGTGCCGCGGAACTCACCGTCGTGGGCGATTCGGACCAGTCCATCTACGCCTTCCGCGGCGCGGACATCCGCAACATCGTCGAGTTCGAGAAGGACTACCCGGACGCCCGGACCATCAAGCTCGAACAGAACTACCGTTCCACCCAGACCATCCTCAGCGCCGCCAACTCGGTGATTTCCCGGAACCCCAACCGGCCGGAAAAGCGGCTTTGGACGGCGGAGGGCGACGGCGAGAAGATCGTCGGCTACGTCGGGGAGAACGAGCACGACGAGGCGCAGTTCATCGCGAAGGAAATCGACCGGCTCCAGGACGAAGGCAACCTCCGCCCGGGCGACGTCGCGATCTTCTACCGCACCAACGCCCAGTCCCGGTCCATCGAGGACGTCCTGGTGCGCGTCGGCCTGCCCTACAAGGTGGTCGGCGGCACCCGCTTCTACGAGCGCAAGGAAATCAAGGACGCCCTGGCGTACCTGCGCGTGCTGGTCAACCCGGACGACGACGTAAATCTGCGCCGTATCCTCAACGAACCCAAGCGCGGCATCGGCGACCGCGCCGAGGGAGCCATCGCCTCGCTCGCGCAGCGCGACCGGACCTCCTTTATGGCCGCCGCCCGCCGCGCCGACGAGGCGCCCGGTATGGCCACCCGCTCCGTAAACGCCGTCCTGGGCTTCGTCAAGCTCCTCGACGACCTCGCCGAAGTGGCCGCCGGCTCCGGTGCCGCCGCCGCTTTGGAGGCTGTCCTCGAACAAACCGGCTACCTCGCCACGCTGCGTTCGAGCACCGACCCGCAGGACGAATCCCGGGTGGAAAACCTGGCCGAACTGGTCGCCGTCGTCCGCGAATACGAGCGTGACAACCCCGAAGGCTCCCTTGGGGCCTTCCTGGAGCAGGTCTCCCTGGTGGCCGACGCGGACCAGATCCCGGACGCCCCCGGCGCCGACATCGACGCCGCGGTGGCCGAAGCCAAGCGCCTTGGCGTCGTTACGCTGATGACCCTGCACACCGCCAAGGGGCTCGAATTCCCGGTGGTGTTCCTGACCGGCATGGAGCATGGGCTGTTCCCGCACCAGCGCTCGGCCACGGACCCCAAGGAACTGGCGGAGGAGCGCCGCCTGGCGTATGTCGGCCTGACCCGTGCGCGCAAACGCCTGTACCTGACCCGGTCCGAGGTCCGCAGCATGTGGGGGCAAAGCCAGTACAACCCCGCCAGCCAGTTCATCGAGGAAATCCCGGCCGAACTGGTCGAATGGAAACGCGAGGGATCCACCCGCCAGGCCAGCAGCTGGGGGAGCGGGGGAGGCTCGATCGGCTCCAGCCGCTACGGCGGGTCCTTCTGGGGCGCCGGCACTGCGCGCGGCACCGGGGCGGACGCCTCGGCAGGGTTCAACGCCGACGTCCCCGCCGCGATCGCGAAGAACCGGGTACAGCCGCAGAAGGAGATCGTCGCCGTCAGTGTAGGCGACAAGGTCAATCACACCAGCTTCGGCAACGGCACGGTACTGGCCGTTGAAGGCGCGGGGGACAAGACCGTCGCGAAGGTGAAGTTCGACGTCGGCGAGAAACGGCTCCTGCTGCGCTACGCGCCGCTCACCAAGCTCGACGCCTGACCGGCGGCGGGCACCGACGACGCCGGCCCGCCACCCGCCGTCGTCCCTGCACCGCCCGGCGACCGGTGCCGGGCATAATGGAGCCCATGCGACGGACATTCCTGGGGCTTCTGGCCGCCTTGCTGCTGCTGGCGGCCACCGCGTGCACCGTCACACARCGGGACCCCAACTACGTGCCGCCCGCGCCGCTGCCCGCGCTGGAGCAGCTCAAGCAGGCCCCGCTGACGGACCCCGCAACTTTGGGTGCCGGCCAGGACTCGCTGAGCTTCGTCACCGCCGACCACAACGTGGTCTGCTCACTCACCTCCGCCCGGGGCGAGCACATCAACCTGCCGTACGAACAAAACGGGTTCAGCGGAAACGGGACCACCAAGTTCGCCACCGTGCCGGCCGCGCACTGCGAACTGGCGGTCTACCCGAAGCCGAACCCCAAGGACATCCGCGACAACTGCGGCGGGACCAACCTCGGCTACCTGGGCGGCACCGCCCTGTTGACACCGGACAAAGCCGTCTACGGCGAATGCCGGTCCGGCGTCACCCAACAGGAGTCCGAGTACGGTCCCAAGGGCACGCCCAACGGGCCGATCTCCCAGCTGCCGGTGCTCGCGGACGGGAAGAACGTCGAACGCAACGGCCTGCGCTGCTCCGCGTACAACGGCGGCGTCGCCTGCGGAAACGTCTCCGCCGGGGTCGCATTCTTCGTTTCACGCGACCGTTACGAGCTCATCTCGAGCACCCCGAAAACGGCCTCCCCGGCCCCGCCGGACGCCCCAAAAACCCCGTAATCTAGCGGTTTTTCTACGCTCAATAGAATAGTGTCGTTACTCACATAACGGGTACTCTGGGTCGGGCTGGTCCGTTCAAAGGACTAGAGTTCGACAGAGGAGCATTGCGCCGTGTGGCTCGTTTCCAAGCTTGTCGCAGGGTGCGTTTATTCCGCAGCCCGGTAACCGCGAGTACGCGGGGTCCGGCTGTACAGAAACTACTTCGACGTAGAAGGACACTAAACCGTGGACCTGTTTGAATATCAGGCGCGCGATATGTTCGAGGCGCACGGTGTACCCGTGCTTGCCGGCATCGTGGCGCACACCCCTGAAGAAGCAAAGGCAGCTGCCGAGAAGATCGGCGGCGTAACTGTCGTCAAGGCACAGGTTAAGGTCGGTGGCCGAGGCAAGGCTGGCGGCGTTAAGGTCGCCAAGACCGCCGACGAGGCGCATGAATACGCCACCAACATCCTCGGCATGGACATCAAGGGCCACACCGTCAACAAGGTGATGATCGCCCAGGGTGCCGACATCGCCGAGGAATACTACTTCTCCGTCCTTCTGGACCGGGCCAACCGCAACTACCTGGCCATGTGCTCGGTCGAGGGCGGCATGGAAATCGAGCAGCTCGCCGTCGAGCGTCCCGAAGCCCTGGCCAAGGTCTCCATTGACCCCGCCGTCGGCATCGACCAGGCCAAGGCCGACGAAATCGTCGCCGCCGCCGGGTTCGCCGAGGAACTGCGCGGCAAGGTCGCCGCCGTCATCCTCAAGCTGTGGGACGTCTTCAAGAAGGAAGACGCCACCCTCGTGGAGGTCAACCCGCTGGTCAAGACCGGCGCCGGTGACATCGTTGCCCTCGACGGCAAGGTCTCCCTCGACGAGAACGCTGACTTCCGCCACGCCAAGCACGCCGCCCTTGAGGACAAGGACGCCGCTGACCCGCTCGAGGCCAAGGCCAAGGCGCAGGACCTCAACTACGTCAAGCTCGACGGCGAAGTTGGCATCATCGGCAACGGTGCAGGCCTGGTCATGTCCACCCTGGACGTCGTCGCCTACGCCGGCGAGAACCACGGCAACGTCAAGCCCGCCAACTTCCTGGACATCGGCGGTGGAGCGTCCGCCGAGGTTATGGCAGCAGGCCTCGACGTGATCCTGGGCGACCCGCAGGTCAAGTCCGTCTTCGTCAACGTCTTCGGCGGCATCACCGCCTGTGACGCTGTCGCCAAGGGCATCGTCGGCGCGCTGGCCGAGCTGGGCCACTCCGCGAACAAGCCGCTGGTGGTTCGCCTCGACGGCAACAACGTCGAGGAAGGCCGCCGCATCCTGGCCGAGGCCAACCACCCGCTGGTTACCCTGGCCGCCACCATGGACGAGGGCGCCGACAAGGCCGCCGAGCTCGCCAACGCAGCTAAGTAAAGGGACGCGACAATGTCTATTTATCTGAACAAGGACTCCAAGGTCATCGTCCAGGGCATCACCGGCGGCGAAGGCACCAAGCACACCGCCCTGATGCTTAAGGCCGGCACCAACATCGTCGGCGGCGTCAACGCCCGCAAGGCCGGCACCACGGTCCTGCACGGCGATAACGAAATCACCGTCTTCGGCACCGTCAAGGAAGCCATGGCAGAGACCGGCGCCGACGTCTCCATCGTCTTCGTGCCGCCGGCCTTCACCAAGGACGCCGTCGTCGAGGCCATCGAGGCCGGCATCGGCCTGGTCGTCGTCATCACCGAGGGTGTGCCGGTGCAGGATTCCGCCGAGTTCTGGGCCCTGGCCCAGTCCAAGGTGGACGCCAACGGCAAGCAGGTCACCCGCATCATCGGACCGAACTGCCCCGGCATCATCACCCCGGGTGAGGCCCTCGTCGGCATCACCCCGGCTAACATCACGGGCAAGGGCCCCATCGGCCTGGTCTCCAAGTCGGGCACCCTGACCTACCAGATGATGTACGAGCTCCGCGACCTCGGCTTCTCCACCGCCATCGGCATCGGCGGCGACCCGGTCATCGGCACCACCCACATCGATGCCCTCGAGGCCTTCGAAGCGGACCCCGAGACCAAGGCGATCGTGATGATCGGCGAAATCGGCGGCGACGCCGAGGAACGTGCCGCTGATTACATCAAGGCCCACGTCACCAAGCCGGTCGTCGGCTACGTGGCTGGCTTCACCGCCCCGGAAGGCAAGACCATGGGCCACGCCGGCGCCATCGTCTCCGGCTCCGCAGGCACCGCCCAGGCCAAGAAGGAAGCCCTCGAGGCTGCCGGCGTCAAGGTCGGCAAGAYGCCGTCCGAGACCGCCAAGCTGCTGCGCGAAGTCTTCGCAGCCCTCTAGGCACCAGCACCACCGCTCCGCACCAGCGCGGGGTCACTGGCCGCCCGTTCCCTCCCGGGA